>JANNGV010000282.1:0-4327 GCA_031404055.1 Chloracidobacterium sp. | reverse complement strand
CAGGTCACCTCGGTGGCGATCCCCACCCTGGCGAGGATCTCGACGACCAAGAGGCGGTTGATCTCGTTGTCGTCGGCCAAGAGGACTCGCGGCTGCCGACGGTCCGCGCCGTTAGGCACTCGAATCGACGGGACGTCCGATCCCGCGGCGGGGGCGGCCACGGGCCAGATCAGACCCAGCAGCGCCTGTCGCCGAATCGGCTTGGTCAGGAACCCCGCGAACACTTCGCCGTCCGCCGGCTCCCGTTGATGATGGAGCGGCTCTACCAGCGCCAATCGCACTCCGGCCAATCGCGGATCGCCCCGCAGGACCTGGCCGAGCCGGATCCGTTCGGCGGCCGGAATCACCGAGTCGACCAGCACGAGATCCGGCGACGGGTTCCCGGGATCGAGCCGACGTCGAGCAACTTCGACGTGAGACGCCAGCGTGAGGATGACCCCCCGGGGCTCGAGGTAGCTCCGGTAGATCTCGCCGTTGACTTCGCTCGGGTCGATGATGAGCACCCGCGTTTCGCCGGCCGCCGGCGGTCCGGCCTCCTCCGGCCGGGGCGCCGCCCGGGTCAGCTCCGCAGTGAACCAGAAGGTGCTGCCACTGCCCTCGCTGCTCGAGACGCCGATCCGGCCACCCATCAGCTCGACCAACCCCCGACAGATCGACAGGCCGAGACCGCTGCCGCCGAACCGCCGGCTGGTCGAGACGTCGGCCTGGGCGAACGGCTCGAAGAGCGTTTGCTGCGCCTGCTCGGACATCCCGATGCCGCTATCCGTGACCTCGAATCGAAGCGCGACCCCGGCCGGCCGTTCGATGTCGACGTGCGCCTGGATCCGAACGGCTCCGGTCGCGGTGAACTTGATCGCGTTGGCGCCGAGGTTCAGCAGCACCTGCCTGAGGCGGGTTGGATCGCCCGTGAGATACTCGGGAACCTCCCGGTGGATCAGGCAGGTCAGCTCGATGCCCTTCGCGCTGGCCCGCTCCGAAAGGAGCTGAGCCGCGTCCTCGACCCGAAATTCCGCCATTTCGATATTCTCAAGCCGCTCTTCGCAATCCTTTAAATGAGCGATTACCGACTCGATCGAACCGCCGTATTTCCGCGTCAAACGGGCAATCTCGGCCAAGCGACTTTCGATCTCTTCGAGGCGTTCCGGCGAAAATTGAAGGTGGTTGCGGTAATCCCGGGCGGTGATTGCCAGATCTTCGATCACCGCGAGTGCAGTTCGTATGCTCTCGGTATATTCGCCAAATTTTTGCTCGTATTCGGTCAAATCCTCGATCTTGCGTGCCGCTTTTTCAAGCGTCGAAATGGTCGATTCGGTATTCTCGTAAAGCAAAGCGTAAGCTTCCTGGCTTAGCGAGGTAAGTTTCTCGACATTATTAAGCCGACGCTTTTCTTCACCGAGCTCGATGTCTTCGTCAGAAGTAAGGCCGACAGTCTTTATTTCACTGATCTGAAACCGCAAAATGTCCAAAAGCTGAAGCTTTTCGGCCTCGCTCGTTTTTAGCTTTGAAAGCTCCGACCGCGCGTCGTTCAGTTTCCGAAAGGCTTCGGCCACCTCTATGCGATCTTTGCCAAGATTTGCAAAATGGTCGAGGATCTCAAGATGATTTGCCGGCTCGAACAAAGCGGCGTGCCCACCCTGCCCGTGGATTGCAACGAGAAATGAGCCGATCTTTTTCAAAACGGCCTGTGTTACCAACTGGTTGTTGATAAAAATCCGATTCTTTCCGGCGTTTGAAAGTTCACGTCGAACGATCAACTCGATCTTGTCACCCGTATCAAGTTCTATCCCGGTTTCTTCAGAAATTTTACGCAGACCGGCCGTAGGTTTTATTAAAAACAGCCCTTCTATTTGCGCCGACTGCTGACCGTCCTTTATCAGGTCAGACGTAACTCTTTCGCCCGTCAGCGCTCCCAGGCTGTCAACGATGATCGATTTGCCCGAACCGGTTTCGCCCGTCAAAAGATTTAGCCCTTCGCCGAATTCGATCTCGATCTCGTCGATGAGCGCAATGTTTTTGACTTTTAGAAAAGCTAACATAACGACCGTGTTTTTCTTCGTTTTGCTGACTCTTTCCTCTTATTCGATTTTCGTTCATCTTGCTCCGTGGTTGGATTTAAAATCTTAACCCCGGAACAGAATGAACTAGAACGGATCAAGGGGAACAGGAAAAAGAGCTCTCTGGAAATTGACTGCTTTACACGAGCTAAAAATGCCAACAGAACTTAGTTTAACATTCTATTTTTAACTACTTTTTCGGAACTACTCCTTCGCCCTTGACCCATTTCCCAAGCGAAAAAATCGCATCGGGCGGAATAGTTTTTTCCAGATCGGTGACGGACCAATCGATCTGCCGGTCCTTACGGTAAAAAAGAATTTCGGCAAAGCTGCCAGCCGCCAACGGCTGAAATCGCCCTATTGCATAAAAATTGCGTGCATCGAATTCTTCCACTCCCCCAAACAGCGATAGGTCTCCAATCTTTCGGACTAAAGTTGGAGCGGTAAATTCCTCCCGTCGCCGGTCGGTGTTCGCACCGATATCCGTGATAACAATGTCGTTGGGTTTGGTGCTGTCGATCACCGAGGCGTTGCGGAAAATGAAATTAAACAGGCGCCCCGATGTATTGTGCGGAAGCTGGTCATAGACAATAGGGCTGATGTTCTTCTGACTTCCATCGGCAAGCGATCTTAGGGCCGTGGCGATCGCGATGAAGTTCATTTTAACCAGGAACATCTCCGATTGCCCGTGCAGAGCTCCGGTTTCAATAAGAATTACGGGCGTTCCCCAGGCCGAAAAATTGTCGCCGAACGCAGTCGGAGCAAAACCGTCATCGTAACGGCCGATGTTTCCCGGTATATAGCCTTGTATAGCCTGGGTCATTGCCGAAACAAGCCGTTTGTTTCGTTCATGGCCGGCGCTCGATGTTTTCTGGGCATCACCGAATACGACCAGAAACGAGATCGCCGCCTGTTTGTATGTCTGACCGGCAGTCGTCAAAGAGTTTTGATTATGGAGATTAAACCCGATCTCCGGCGACCATTCGTCGCGAAGCTTTTTTAGCAATTGAGCTTCTGGCGACTTCAGATTAATTGCATCACGATTGATATCAAGGCCCTGCATGTTCCGTCTAATATAGGCGTCACTGCCATCCGGATTGAGCATGGGAACAATGCGAATCGTCATCGTCCGCTCTATTTGCCTGACCCAATCCTTTGCGCGGTGCGTGTGCAGGATTGCCAGCAGATCGATAACCGCCGAAGTCGCGGTGGGCTCATCACCATGCATTTGCGACCAGAGAAAAACCCTTATCGGGCCCTTGCCAAATTCGGCCTGGTATATTTCCCTGTTTGAAACACTCCGTCCGACCTCATCCACCTTGATGCCAATTTTTTTCAGGTGTTCCAGATAAACCTTTAAATCCTTGTGGCGGACATTAGAAGGAAGGATTTTCGAGACATGTTCCTTTTCCCACATCTCGGCGAATTCCGCGGGGGTTTGAGGGTATGTGTTCATTAATAGGGCCAATAAGGAAAGGGAGACCAGAATCGCAACATGCATAGCAATAAGATAAACCGCATTGGGTTCTAACTTCAACTATTGCAGTCACATATTAGGCATGTGGTCCTATTTGTTGTGCAGGACCCGGAGCACTTCGGCGACGCTCCAGGCTTGTGCAAAGCAGCCGCGCGGTTTGAAAGGCGCATCGGCGTCGAAAATTTCCGATATCTGTCCTATTCCGGCTTCGGTTAAATGAGATTCAAACCCGGCAAGTATCTCGGCCACACGTTTTTCTGTTACTTTACTTCTGCCGTTTACCTTTCGGTATGCATCTACGAATGGCCCTATAAGCCAGCCCCACACGGTTCCCTGATGGTAAGCCGAATCACGCGCAAGCGGCGAGCCGATGTAGATCGGACAATATCTCTCATCGTTTGGCGAAAGCGATCGAAGTCCGACAGGCGTCAGAAGCTCGCTTTCAACTTTGGCTAGCACCTTCGCCGATTTGTCTGCATCGAGCATCGAATGCGGCAGCGAAACCGCGAATATCTGGTTCGGGCGTATCGAAGCGTCGCGGTTGCCATTTTCGACGACATCATAGAGACATTTGTCCGCCTCATTCCAAAACGAACCGTTAAAGCTGAGCTTGCAAAGATCGGCCATCGCCCTGTATCGAGTCTCGTCCTCCGTGTCCTTAAAGGCCTTGGCAAAATCGGCCATTATATTTAGAGTGTTGAACCAAAGTGCCTGAATCTCAACCGGCTTTCCGGTCCGCGGCGTGATGACCAGATCGCCGATCTTTGCATCCATCCACGTCAATTGCACGCCCGCG
>JANNGV010000281.1:0-2269 GCA_031404055.1 Chloracidobacterium sp. | reverse complement strand
GGTTTGGGTTACTATCGCCCTGTTCGTTTCAAGCAGCGTCGGGTTGATCTCGGGCGTCTATCCCGCATGGAAGGCCGCAAAGCTTGACCCGATCGAAGCGTTAAGAGCGGATTAGGTTTCAAGTCTCAAGTTTCAGGTTTCAATTTTTGATTTCGGCTTATATGGTTTGAACGCTTGAGTTGCAGTCGCCTGAAACTGAAACCTGAAACCTGAAACGTGAACCCTGAAACCTGAAACTAGATTTGTTTATGCAATTTCCACGTTCAAACTTTTACGAGAACCTTCTGATGGCGTTAGATACGTTGCGGCAGCATAAACTTCGCTCGTTTCTGACGATTCTCGGCGTTGTGATCGGAACCGTCACGGTCATTGTAATTGCTGCTTTTGTTTCCGGAATCGACGCCCGTGTGTCAAAAGAGATCGAATCATTCGGCACAAACTCGATATACGCCTTCAAATTCGACCCCGGTTTTAACTTTAACCCGTCGATGGAGGAAAGGACCCGCAAGCCCTTGAAGGAGGAAGACGCCGACGCGATCCGGGCTGAGTGTACGAATTGCGAGTACGTCAGCCCCTTTATGTCTCCGGTTGATTTTACGGCCGGGCCCTTTACCGAACGCGTCAATGTCCGCAACAAGGAAATAGAAATGACAAACGCAACGGTTCAGGGCGCGGCATCCGACTATTTTCAGATGGGCGTAACAAACCTTGGCGAAGGGCGCTACTTTACCGCCGATGAAGAGGCAAGACGCGGCAAGGTAGCGGTCATAGGAATTGACGTTGCCAATACCCTTTTTCCATTTTCGAACGCATTGGGTCAGGAGATCCAGGTCGAAGGCCGCAACTATCGCATCATCGGCGTACTTAAAGAAAGAGACATCTTCCTGATCGGCGCAGAGGACCCGAACAATGAGAACAAGGCCGTCTATCTTCCGTTCAAGACGATCAAACAGCTTTATCCCGCCAACGAAGACTGTTTCATCATGGCGACCGCCAAGCCGGGCAAATTGAACGACGCGCTCGAAGAAATGCGAAACATCCTACGTAGGCAGCGGAATGTTCTGCCCGATAAACCTGATAATTTTGGAGTGCAGACCTCCGATGAGATCGTCAAACAATTCGGAGCGATCACAGGCGGAATTTTTCTTCTTATGGTCGCTATTTCCAGCGTCGGACTGCTGATCGGCGGAATCGGCGTGATGAACGTCATGCTGGTTTCCGTCACGGAACGCACAAAGGAGATCGGCGTGCGTAAGGCCATCGGAGCCCGCAGCGTGGATATCATCACGCAGTTTCTGATCGAAGCAGCAACGCTTACGGGATTGGGCGGAGTTTTGGGAATCGTAATTGGCGTAGGCCTCTCTCTTCTGATCAAGATGATCCTGCCTACATACATTCCGCTCTGGGCACCTATCGTCGGTTTTTGTGTTTCGGTCGGACTTGGATTGATATTCGGTCTGCTGCCTGCCTGGAAAGCAGCCAGGCTGAACCCGATCGATGCTTTGAGATATGAGTAAAGGTACTCTAAATTCTCGTGTTAATCCTGTTCATCTTTTTCCGTGTTTTAAAAATACAGAGCGGAACCACCGAATGAGAAAGAATGGGAAGGAAAAAGAGGACCAAGATAGAAACGTGCCGAGATTTGAGCATACGGCGGCTTAGCTTGAAACACAGTTTATGCCGGACCTTACCGGAACGGTTATAGACAAAAAAACAAAAGCGTCGCTTCGATTACTCGTTGCAACGCTTTTGTTTTTCTTTGTCGGAACACCGAAGTGTTCTTTGAAGAGGTTGGCGATTCATCCATGTACACGGTTGAACCGCCGATTTTGTATTCCGAAGAATCTCTGCGGAGAGCCTTCTCCGGTCAACACCCAAAATGAATAAATTCAAGTTGTTTGTACCCGAAGGTACGGCGTCGTTAGGTAGTTTTTCTGGTGGCTTTTCCTCCACCGCCGGTTACGTGCCCGGCAACGAGGCTCAAGTCCGAAGACGAGAGCGGCGTAGCACCCATTTGACTGATCATTTTCAAAGGGCGTTACTCGTTTTTATCCGAGTAACTTTCAGAAGAGGTCCGAAGACCCTTCAAGCAAGCCTTTCGGCTTCGGTTCCGGGCGTTTAAGACAGTGGCTTTCCGCTCCTGCTGTCCGCGAACGATGCGTCACCACATCCGTTCCACCTCCCGGTGCCGGTCAAAATGCCCGTAAGCCGGGGTTGCGCATGGTGGCGATCACCTCATGCCCCGCGCGCGCCAGCAACAGCGTGGCGT
>JANNGV010000280.1:0-15948 GCA_031404055.1 Chloracidobacterium sp. | reverse complement strand
AGCGTTTTCTTGACGAAGATCGCCGTCGCCCGCCACCCGCTGAACACCCGTCGGGTTAAAATAAGGGTCTGAGTTGAATGTTAGTGTATGGTTGCCGTAAAGCGAGCGGACGCTTGGAAGCCGCGATACCGCAATCAATTGCGCCCGGGTCGCCGTCACATAAATCATCGGCAAAACGCGCAGCCTCGTGCCGCCGGGAATGCCTATCTGCTGAAGCTGAGCGATATCCGAATCCCGGACCGCATGATGATAAACGACGATCGCATTGATATTGCTGTCGTCCGTCGCCTGATTCAACATGATCGCGAGTTCAGGATCGACGCTTTGCAGGCCTGTCTGATCGTCGGCACCGGTCAGCGTAATGTCGTCAACACCGGTTAACGTAATGCCGTCGGCTCCCGTCAAAGTGATGCCGTCAGCCCCGGTAAGCGAAATGCCGTCGGCTCCCGTCAGCGTGATGCCGGCTGGATTGATCTGCTCAAAGACAACGCCGTTCGAGCTCATGCCCGTCACCGAATCCGCACCGGTCAACGTGATGCCGTCGGCGCCAGTCAAAGTAATGCCGTCCGCACCGGTCAGGGTGATTCCGTCCGCGCCGGTAAGAGTGATTCCGTTTGGTCCCGCTCGTGTCGCTCCATCTGCTCCGGTAAGAGTTATACCATCCGCACCAGTTAAGGTAATGCCATCCGCCCCAGTCAACGTAATGCCGTTTGGACGCCGTAGAATGATCGAATCGGCAGTGTATTGCGTGCCGTCGGCGCCGGTTAGCGTGATCCCGTCAGCTCCGGTAAGCGTAATGCCGTCAGCACCGGTTAGTGTAATACCATCCGCTCCGGTAAGCGTGATGCCATTCGGCCCCATGTAGGACGCTCCGTCGGCACCGGTCAGCGTAATTCCGACCGCCCCCGTTAAGGTGATGCCGTCGGCTCCGGTAAGTGTTATGCCGTTTGATTGCGTATTTAGAAAGCCGTCGGCCCCTGTCAGCGTAATTCCTGATGTTCCGATGTAATTAATGCCATCCGCACCGGTCAATGTAATACCGTTCGATTTGACGATATTGATACCCGCGCTGGCTAAATTTGCGGTAAAGACAAAAAGCAGGATTAAACAGTAGGCCTTTTTCATCGTTATCTTGTGCTAAGCGTAAAGAAGTAGCTGAAATGTATCTTTCTTTTACTTATGGCGTATTAATATCGGACATTAAATTGCGGGGCGAGCCGAATAATATGACATCGCCCCGTTTCAAGCAAATTCCGTTCCTAATTTCCCGGTTGATTGTTATTTGACGACTGATTGCTTAGCTGCATCTTAAACGTCACGCCTTTTTCCAGTTTTAGACTCTTATTCGGCGTCGAAAGAACTGTGGATGCACCGGCCGAACCGCTTGTCGAATTCGATATTTGAATTCCATTCAAAGTTTGTCCGACTGTTCCGGTCGTGCTTCCGAGTGTTTGTCCGGCTGTGTTTGCTACGCTGCCCACGGTCTGCGTCGCCGTGTTAGCCAATCCACCGACGGTGTTGGAAGCCCCGCCAACCGCTCCGCCAACACCGCCAAGAAGTCCGCCCCCGGAAGAACCGCCGCCCGATGTCGACGCCGATGATTGGGAAGATCCCGATATGCTTGAACCAAGGGTGTCGCCGACCGAACTTGATGCCTGGGCGCTTGTGATCGAAATGATCAATGCCGTGATCGGCGCGGCCAGATTCTTACCCTCGATCCGATCGAAAACCATGCCAATCCTGGACATCGCGTTGTCCTTCGAACGCTGCTGCACTTCCGTCACCCGGCCAATCAGGCTGGTGCCTTTCGGAATAACTGTTTGACCCTTTTCCTTGATAGCTTTTGTTGTCTTCAGGATAACTTCGTCGCCAACCTGTGCTTTCTTTACATCAATCGACTTTTGCAATTGGGCGTCTACGGCTGCGTTCGTAGCCGACGAAAAAACCTGTCCGCTCTGGATTGTCGAAGCGGCGCTGCCGGTGGACCGGGTTGATGCCGTGCCCGTTTGGGCAATACAAATGATCCCTGTCGCTAAAATTAAGCTGAAACTTAAATAAAACTTTTTCATGGTTACTCCTTGGTTTGGCAATCCGCTGGCGATTGCATACTTCAAATTTCTAGTTGGGGTGAGTCCTTTACTATTCAATTTTCAAACCGTGACCACCTTATCTAAGGCGCCTTGAGAAAAACTTGAGGCTTTGGTCGGATTTGCCACCAAAACTTTGTCATTTCGAGGTGAATTCAAGTTTTTCTCAAGGTTTGATTGTTAAGTTGATTACCGTATGACGATGACGTTTTCCGTAAATGCGAGTTTTGATTCGGATGAAAGTTTTTATCCGTGGGATGGGGGAGGAAACACGTCAAATTCAGCCGTGGATTCCGCAAGCGAAGAATTCCACTTTCTCACGGAAAAGCTGTCAATACCGACCTTTGAAGATATTCTTCAACGCCCCCGGCTTGGTGAAATGATGGAAAAATCATTGTCGCAGTTCGGCGCGACACTGATTTCGGGAAGGTCGGGAACAGGCAAGACGGCTCTAGCGGCGGGCTTTGCGAACAATCGGCGAAAGGTCGCGTGGTATTCGGTCGAATCGGCTGATGTAGATTGGAGAGTGTTTTCGCGTTATTTTTCAACCAGCCTCAGTCGGACGTTAGCCGACAGCAACCTCGTGTCGGAGACTCCGCAAAAAAACAGCGACGTCTCAAGGGTAACGATAGAGCAATTTCTCGCCGAGATCTTTGCCAGGATCGACGCCGAGCCGCATCGGGAACCTCGTTTGATCGTTCTCGACGATCTGCATCACGTATTCGATGCTCCGTGGTTTGGAGAGTTTTTCACCTCATTGCTATATTCCCTGGATGGTAAGGCTCAACTACTTTTATTATGCAGAAGCCGTCCGCCAAGCCCGCTTTGGCGCCTGCGTTCCAAGCAGATGCTGAACGTGATCGATGAAAAAATTCTTGCCTTCAATATGGATGAGACGAAAGATCTCTTTCGGCGCATGGGTGTATCCGCGAAAATCGCTCGAAAAGCCCACGCGGATTCGTTCGGGCGGATTGCTAAGGTCAAACAGATCGCAAATCGAATCCTCGCCTCCGACCGTAAATCATAGCTAAAACGTAAATTGAGGCACGCCGCGGAGCAGTGATCGTGCTTCGATAATTTGCTGGGTTTATGACATAATATGGCTCACCCGACGATTCCGGTCCGAACCCGATGCAGCAATCGAATTTCTTTCTGCGAACAAAATTGCTCCCGCCTCGCGCCATTTCCGAGCTTGTCGAACGGCCGCGTTTGACGTCCAGGCTGCGGGCAAATCTGAGCTCGCCCATGACTATGGTTGCCGCTGACGCCGGTTCCGGAAAGACCACGCTGATTGCGGATTTTATCCGTGATCAGATCCGTCCGTTCGTTTGGTATCAGCTCGATCACACCGATGCCGACCCGATTGTATTTTTGACGTATATCGCGCAAGGCATCAAAAATCTCGAACCGGCATTCGGCGGAACGATCTTCCCCTATCTTTCCGAAGCTAACGAGGAGCTGATTCGTTTCCCGGAACGCGCCGTTGACCTTTTGATCAACGAGATTCTGGAATCCGTCGAGCAGCCCTTCATCCTCGTCCTTGACGATTATCACCATATCGGACGGGAAACTGTCGTTCATAAGCTGGTCGACCGTCTTCTGCAATATTCCTCGGATCTGGTTCATTTGATAATTACGACGAGGGATTTGCCGCCATTGGCGATTATGCGGCGCCGTTCGCAGTCCGATGCACTTATTCTCACCCGCGACGATCTACTTTTTACCGATGCCGAGATTCGCGAGCTTTTCCGCCAGACACTTAATGTCGAATTAAAGAAAGAAGAGATTATCGAATACCGCGGCCGGACTCATGGTTGGATTACCGCTCTTCAACTTGTCAGGCAGGTTGCCGATCAGGAGATTCATTCACATGCCGAGGGGAGCAGTCTCGATCTGCATGACATCCTGCAGCAATCGGAAAAGAACATATTCGATTACTTTGCGGAGGAAGTTTTTTCCCGCGAACCCGAAGAGACACGAAGGCTGCTCTTGCATTTATCGCTGCTCGAATCACTCCAGCTCGATCTATGCAGCAAACTCTTTCCTGATTTTCGCTGCTCCGCCGCATTGCCGGAGTTAGAGCAAAAGAATGTCTTTTTGACGGCGGTTGGAGATGGGGATGTAACGGAGGAATACCGTTTCCATCCGCTATTTCGCGACTTTTTAATGCGACGGCTGCGTTCCGAAATCGGACAGGCGAGCGTTTCCGCCGAAAGAAACCGCATTGCGGATCATTTTCTCGACAACAGACAATGGGACGTGGCTCTCCCCTACTTGTTGGAAGCTCAAAATTTCGACCGTGCGGCAAGCGTCATTGCCGACTTCGGACACAATTGGATCGCCGCCGGAGCATTTACCTCACTTGGCCTTATCACGGAAAAGATTCCGATCGAATTTTTGGAGAAGTTTCCCCGTTCGCTTCTCCATAAGGCCGAAATTGCACGTCTTCAGGGTGAAACCGAAAAGTCGTCCAGCCTTTTACAGCTTGCCGTGAAGCTGCTGCACGAATGCGACGATACGTCGGGTGAGGCTGAATCGCGGCACTCTTTGGCCAGCCTGGCGCGTCGCAAGGGCCGGTATGCGGAGGCTTTTGAGCTTTTGGACGAGGCTGAAAAGCTCGTTTCGCACGATTCCGAAACATTTCTCAAATGCGCAAATACGCGTGGGCTTTGTCTGATAGTTGAGGGAAAGTGGTCGGATGCCGAACATCAGTTCCGTATTGCCCTCGAGATCGCCGAAAAGCAGGCAAATGAGCATTACATAAGGCTTGTCACGCACAATCTCGCCCTCGCTCCGGGGTTTCGCGGCGATTTTGGTGAGGCACTGCGTTGGTTCAAACGCATATTTCGCGACGATCAAACAGAAAAGCAGTTGCCGCAGGAAGCCATCGGGCATCTGAATGTTGCCCGGCTGCATTTATTTCGTGGAGAGTTCGAAGAGACGGAAAAACACCTTGAGCGCTCTCTAGAACTTTGTCAGCTATATAATCTTAGGTTTCTTCGCGGCGAAATCTTCGAAGCGTACGGCAATTTCTATCGCGAAAAACTCGATTTCCCGCATGCGGAAGAATTCTACGAGAGAGCCTTGAATGCCTATGACGAAGCGGAGATCGAAGTTTCGTCGAAGGAGTTGAACGAAGAGCGGTCGACCTTTTACCGTCTTCGCGGCGACCGTGCAAAGGCTCGTGGATTGTTGGAAAACCTGATCGAATTCCGCGAAAAGGAGAAGAACGAGATCGGCATTCACACGTCAAAGCTTCGCTTATATCAAGTGTGGCTTGACGACGGTAAAACAGACGGCCTGATCGAAGGGATACGTGAGCTGCTTGCGTTCTTTCAAAGTCAGAATCATTTTTACGACGAAGCTTTGGCGTCGATGCTGCTTGCCGAAACCTATTTCTTGCTCGACAGCCGCAAAGAGATGATCGATCCCCTGCAGCGTGCTCTCGACCTCTCGGCGCGGTTCGACTACGAATACTGGCTGCGGGGTGAAATACGCCGCAACCCGCGAATCTTTAGCGATGAAGAGGTATTCGAGAGGTTGCCGCTTGACCTTCGGGAAGCAGTGGAACTAGGGATGAAGGATGAGGGCGAAAGGATGAATAAGATTCTGACTCATCCCTCATCCCTCATCCCTCATCCCTCAACGTTTCCTCATCCCTCCCGGATCGTCACCGATCTAACGGTTAGCGTCCTCGGTCACGTCGATATCTTTCGCGACGCCGCAAAGCCCCTGGCGGCGGACGCCTGGACGACGCGCCGGGCACGCGACATTTTCTGCTACATCGCGACCAGCAAGCACCGCCGCGTCGCAAAGGATGTGTTGATCGAGGCCTTTTGGCCCGGCGAAGACCCGCAGACGGTCGAGAAAAACTTTCACCCGACCATCTCGCACATACGGAAGGCCTTAAACAGCCGCCAATCGTTCAAACAGAACTTTCTGGTATTTCGCGACGGGGCGTATCAGCTAAATCCGGAGCTGTCGTATCAGATCGACTCCGAGCAGTTTGAGCGTCTCATCTCCGAAGCCGAAAACGCCAAACGCGAGAAGGACACAAAACGGCTTCGTGAAAACCTTGAAGCCGCACACGCATTGTACCGCGGCGAGTTTATGTCCGGTGTCTATGACGATTGGGCGGAGGAACGCCGCCATTTTTATGTCGAACAGTTCTCGCGTGTCCTTAACGCCCTGGCAAAACTTTCGTTTAGCGAAAAACGGTGGGCGGCGGCACTGACATTCGCAAATGAAATACTACGCGACGACGCCTACCGCGAAGACGTTCACCGCCTCGTAATGAAGATCTACGCCGGCCAGGCTAAACCCGCGTCGGTGAAAAAGCATTTTGAAGGATTACAGGTGTTGCTGAGGAAAGATCTCGGCATAGAACCCGCCGCCGAAACCCGCCGCTTGTTCGGTGAATTGATAACATAAGCAGCCGATCCTGCATCGACTGGACAGACAAGATGTTTAGTTGCAGTGGACTGTGGATACGTATATTATTATTGCGATCCCTTTAAAAGGCTATGGCCGATTCGAACTCCCCCAAATCGTATAGCGTCACCCACGAGACACGTACCGGATATTTGTATGTGTGTGTCCAGGGCGAGACGAACAG
Organism: Chloracidobacterium sp.; assembly: GCA_031404055.1. GTDB lineage: Bacteria > Acidobacteriota > Blastocatellia > Pyrinomonadales > Pyrinomonadaceae > OLB17. The sequence goes on along the minus strand of JANNGV010000280.1, from coordinate 9,246 downwards.
TCTTGCGATCGCCCGGGAGTATTGGAGCGAGTTTAACGAGTTATGCCGGCAGACGGAAAGCGACCGCATTTTGGTCGAAAAAGACATTCCGCAGAATCTGGAGATAAGCGAGCTTTTTACTCTTGGAACTGAGATAGCGGCGATGGGTTTTAAAGACGTGAAAGTCGCCTTATATGACCCGCACACATTGCAAAGCACGAACGAATTCGGCGAGATGGTCACGACAACCCGTGGCATGGATCTCAAGACGTTTAAGACAGCCGCCGCCGCCGAGACATGGCTTTTGTCGGATTGACCTCGCCGGCCAACCGCTTGGAAAGACACAAAACGGCTTCGTGTAAATCCTAAGGCCGCATATGCCCAGTATCAGGCCGAACCTGCGTCAGCATAAGCATTTAGACAGCGGGCAGTTTGAGATTGCTTCGTTGTCTGTTAGGATGATTCCGGCAGATTGAGGCGCCAGCCTTACTCTTCCAAATTAAGAAAGACGTTGGTTGTTTTGTGGGAGAGACAATCAACGTCTTTCTCCGTTTAATCACGGTTAGACCGTGACGAACGTCCGTCGGACAGCATTTATGTGCGGCATGCGTTTTACGACATGCAGGAGAAAATCCAGCATTATTCTTTCGAACTTCTCAAGTCTGCCTCAAGTTTGCCGTTAGTCCGCTCAACTCTTTCTCAAGACCTCCTATTTATAGTGATCACCATGACAAGTTCGAAATATTCGTTAGAGACTTTGGAGGAAAAATGAAAAGCACGCTCAATCGGTCCGATATTAAGACAATGTTCAAATTATTTGCGGCAGCAGCGGTCGTTTTGGCGATCGCCGCATCACTGTGGCAGCCGTTTGCAAAATCCGAGGCCGCTTCGTCGAGTGGCGGCGACCCGATCGCCAGGATGTACGAGAGGTCGGCTCCGAACTACGACCTCAACCTGTCCCGCAACCTCCAGAGCCTTCGCCAGGCGAGTGGAACGCAGACCGCCGCACTCGAAAACTTGAAAGCTGCGACGAATTCACCGGACATGACCTCGCGATGGAACCCCTTTGGCGGCTCGCCCGATGTCATTTACGATTTTGCGTCCCAACCGTTTACCGGTACGCCTGAAGAGGCTGGCCGGGCATTTCTGAACCAGAATGCGGCGCTCTTCGGCCTCACCGACACGAATAATGTCCGTGTTTTCAGCGAAAAACAGGCCCTGGGCGGATACATGATCCGTTTTCAGCAGGTTTTTAACGGCGTGCCAGTCACGGATGGCGGCATCGGCCTTGTAATGAACGGCAACAAACAGGTGATCATGGCTTCGGGCCCGTTTTTCAGCGACGCGGCCGTAAATACTGAGCCGTCGATCACCGCTGAACAGGCGACAGCCGCTGCAAACGCCGATCTCGATCGCTTCAGCGTCAATCTGCCAAGCCACATATCGGATCTCCTGCAAACCGGCTTTGCAAACCTGACGCAGCAGGCCTCGGCCGTCAACAACATTCCGCCGTCACTGGGCATCTACCCAACCGCGGATGGATATCGGCTGACGTGGAAGATCGCCAAGTTCTCGACGAATCCGTTTGGCCTCTATATGGTCACGGTCGACGCACACACCGGGGAGATTCTCGGCCGTAAGGATTTCGTTAACTTCCAACAGGCTCCGTTGCCGTTCACGGCCGATATCTATCCGAAGTATCCGCGTATCACGCAGGAACTTAAGGATCAGGGAATCATAAGCGTTTGCGGCAATGCACCGTGCGATCAGGTACGCGTGCAGCTTCGCAAATTCGATCAGCAAAACGTTGTAACCGGCCTGAACGGAACTCTGACCGGGACTAACACCGTCGTCAATAACGCCCTGGCGACAAAACAACCGTTTTTGCAGTCAGCCTTCGGCACCTGGCATTTTGCCAAGGACGATCCGACGGCTTTCGAAGCCCGCACTAACGAGCAGGACCAGTTTGCCGAACCGGCCGAGCATCAAGACGAGATCAACGCTTTCTTTTTCACAACCTATCTGCTCGAATATGTCGACCACCTTCACATCGGCGGCGATCCCGGAACATTCGGGTCACAGGGCAGCTTCCCGAATGACTATCCGAACAAGACCACGCCGCTTCCGGCCACGGTCCACATTCCGAACGTTTTCGTTGCCCTGGACGCGGCGGCAGGCACGCTTCCGAATGCGGCCGATCCCGAACTCGTGCAAAAGGTGTTGGGATTGGATAACGCCTTTGCGCTCAACCTAACAAGCATCATCGAAGGCGTAACCGCGACGAAATCGCCGGTTGTCGTCAATCCTACGTCCTACGGCCATGGCTTCTTCTTTAACGATCTCGCACTCGAAGGCACCGTCCCGTATCACGAAGGAATGCACGCCATCACGTCCCCGATCGCCGGGCTCGAAGGCATCGAGGGCAGCGCATTGAACGAAGGCCAGGCCGACATGTGGGCATTCACCATCACGGATAACCCAAGCCTCGGCGATTATGTCGTAAACGCCAAAGGCATCCGCCAACGTTACCGCGATCTTAACCGCGACCCTGACTCGCTGGCTTATATCCGCAGTGCGAATTCGACGCTCAAGTATTCCGACATCGCCACTTTGATCAACCGTGACACCGGGCAGCCCGATTTCGAAGAGCATTACGACGGCGAGATCTACATGTCGACAATGTGGGACATCCGCACGATGATGAACCGTATGTATCCTGAAAATACGTCATTCAAACGCCCGCGTCCCGAGGACGGCAAGGCGCTAAAGGCGATCACGAAGGGTACGAACATTTTCGAACGTGACTTTCTTGGCTCAATGTATATCCTGGGAACGACATCGCCGGACACGCTCGTTAAATCGCGTGACGCAATGATCGTGGCGGACCAGATGCTTTATCCGTCCGACAGCACGGATGCTGACTCGCCGGGCAAGCATCGGGCAATGATCGAACAGCTTTTTGCCGCAAAGGAACTTGGTGTAAACGCGGTGGAAGTCACGGGCGGCAAGGCGACCATCTCAACACAGGTCACACCTTTTGTCGGCAGTCAGGCTGCACCTTCGATTCCGAGAAATGTGAAAACTGCGCCGGCCACTCCGCGTTCGCTGAAGGTAACGTGGAACGGCGTAACCGGAGCTCTTGCGTACGAAGTGCTGAAGCGAAAGACCGCTCTTGCCGGACAGCGTGAGCCGAACGGCAGACGTGATTATGCCGACGGCGACGCTTCGACGACGGGTTATCGCCATGTCGGATACGTAAACGCGAATACGCTTGCATTCGAAGACAAAGGGAAGATCCAAGAAGTCTTTGCTCCGGCTGGATTGAATAATCTTTTCGACAGCGAGTACGTTGTACGTGCAATCGGGGTTAATTCGACCGGCCAGCTCGGTTACTCAAATTTCTCGGGTTCATCGCGTCCCAATCAGGTTCGTCAGGATTTGACGAAACAAGTAGATTCGGCGATCTCGAACGTCACCTTTACCGGCGGAGTGTTCGGTTTTGACAACAAATTGACCAACGCACGCGGTGCTTTCTCGGTAGACAAGACAATCTATAAACCGCTTGAGTTTCAGATCACGCGAATCTCGAACCCGACCGTAACCGTCAGGAATGCGGATGCGAATGGAAATACATTTCTCTACGCTCAGACACTTGCGCTCGGACAGACATCGGCCGCGAGACGGTTGGAATTCAACAATCCGGCTGCACAATTATTTAGCTTCGACGCAAAGGTTTACGGCAATGCATTTTCAGGCTCGACCGTAGGGAACGGCAATGGCGGCAGTGACGGAAGCTCCGAACCGCCGGCTCCGGTAGTATATTCGTTGTTCAATGAAACGAAGACCGGTGCTCTTGTTCTGGGCGAGCCAACCGGAACCTCCGGGTCAAGCGCGACATGGGGCGACCCGGCATTCAAGGGAATTACGTGGGACGACATTCCGGTGACTACCAAGTCCGATGCCTTGTTCCTCGAAGCTACTTTAACTTCGGCCACGTCCGTCGATCTCGACTTCGAGCTGCGGACGGCTGACGGACAGGTCCTGGCGGATTCCGCCGGTGCGACCGCAACCGAATTCGTCTCGTCATCGGTTCAGCCGAACACGACGTACATACTACGTGTTAAAGGTTTTGCCAACGGCCCGACGACCTTCAATATCGCGGTTACACAGCTTCTGCCTAATGGTTCACCGAATGAAAATGGCGGAACGCGAACGGGAAGCGGCGGCGGTTCAACCACGGCAACCACTAGTGTAATCGCACAACTGGTTCGCTTTACGGTTAATCCGATAACCAGGCAGGTTACGGTCTCTTTTCTCAACTAGCCCACGCGGATCGCTCAATTGAGTGATTGAAAAAGGGTGAAGCCTTGTCGTGGCTTCACCCTTCTTTACGTAATCCTAAAGTCTCGCCGAACTGCAGCTTACTTTATAAACAACTCGTCTGCGTTCCAGATCGAAAATGGAAAAATACTGCTTGGGGCAAAATTGCCAACGCGTGTATTAGCGGCGGTTACAATGTGCCTGGCGGAAATCGGAATAACCGGTGATTCGTCGGCGATGATGCTTTGTATCTCGTTGAAGATCACGGCCCGCCTGGCAACATCGGTTTCGCCGGCCTGCTCGGCAAAGAGCTTATCGATCTTCGCCTCCCATTCCGTTGCCGGCGTTTTCTGGCTCGGATGCCATTGATGCACGGACGCTCCGCTCAGAAGAAAATTCGCGTAGGAGCTCGGCTCAATGCCGGTGACGGAAAGGCCGAACAGTATTGCTTCGTAATCAAAGGTCTTCGACGAGCGCTCGGTGATGGCCTGATTCTCGATCGGTACGACCTGCATTTTAATGCCGACCTTTGCAAGGTCTTCCTGAACGACGGCTGCAATAAGCTTTCGCTGTTCGTTCTCCGCCGGCACCAGCAAAGTGAATTCGACACGGTTATTTTCCGAGTCGAATAGTTCCGGAGCATCCGCCGTTCCTTGTTGCTTAAAACCGGCTGAGGTCAAAAGGTCCTTTGTCTTCTCAGTATCGTATGAAGGCTTGACCAAATTAGCATTGATCCAAACACGGTTTGCCGGCGAGACAAAGCCGTAAAGCGGTGTTGATAATCCCTTTAGGGTGATCGCGGAGATCGTTGTCCTGTCAATTGCCGACGATACAGCCTGCCGAAAAACCTTATTGCTGAACCATTTATATTTCGGCGAATTGTCCAATCGTTTGCCATCACTAGTGGCGGGGTTAAGATTAAACCAAATGTGATCGACCCCCAGACCGGGGCCGAGATCGTATCCGCGAACGGCACCGTTCTGCGAGCTTAACGCGGCAAAATCCGTCCCGCGAATACGGTCCGCTATGTCGATCGAGCCCTGATTAAGCGAGGCGAACGTATTATTTGAATCGGCAATTATTTCCAGCACGAGCTTTTCCACGTATGGAAGCGGCGTGCCATTTTCGTCTTTTTTGAAATAGTGCGGATTTCGCTTCAGCGTCATTCGCTCACCCGGCGTTGCCGATTCGACGGTGAATGCGCCGCTCGTCGCGATCCTTGCCGGATCGGAATTGATCTTCCACGATTCCGCGAACTTACCGCTGTTAAGATCAGCTTCGAGCAGATGACTCGGCAGGGCTCCAAGATTATCCAGATAGTTCTCCACCGCGGCAACTTTTTCGGGAAAAACCAATTGCAGCCGCAGGTCGTCCACGCGCTTTGCTTCGATCTGTTTGCCATTTACAAGCATCGCGTCGCCAAATGCCTGTGAGTTTGTCCGCTCATCGTAGATAGATCTTAATGTGAATATGACGTCGTCGCTTATTAGCGGATGCCCGTCCGAGAATTTCAGCCCTTCACGCAGTTTTACATCGACCGTCAGTCCGTCCGCCGCCTTCACCCACGTTTCCGCGAGTCCCGCGGCATACTTTTGCGTGCGATGATCGAATTCGATCAGACGGCTGGTGAGGAGAAAGAGAGTGGTGACGATCGACGGCTCATCGGCGGCGAGCACATAATTAAAAGTCTTCGGGGCCGAAGTAAGACGATAGGTCAGCGTGCCGCCCGGCTTTCCGGCAATACGGTCCGCAATCTTTATCTCCGGAGTTGGCGTCGAAACCGGAGCCGGCCCGCAGCCAGAAACCAAAAGACAGACAACGATCAGCCAACCAACAAAATACGACCCGATTTCTTTCCGCATAAATTTTTCCTATGAGTGATTATCAATTTTCAGTTATTTCCGTAGGCGGTCCAATTCGACCGTAGATGTTGTCATGTTTCAGCGAGACTGAATGGCGCGAGTTTAAGAGTTTTTCTTTTGCAAATCAATCGACAATGGTCAAAAATTACACTTGCCGTCGCCGCTTCAAAAGATCGCTCGGAGAAACTATCGTTGTTTAGGATACTGTTAAGAAAGTTCGTTCAGGGCTTGGTGATGCTGCTGGTCGTTTCGGCGATCACGTTCGTTTTGCTTTCGGCTGCCGGCGGCGATGCGTTCTCAGGCTTGCGCGACAACCCGCAAATATCGGACAAAACGATCGAACATCTACGCAGCGTCTACGGCCTCGATCAGCCGTGGCCCGTTCGATACGGCAAATGGCTGGCTGGGGCTTTGAGAGGCGATCTTGGTGAATCCATCCATTTTCGCGTTTCCGTCGGCGGCTTGATTTGGACGCGCTTTTTGAACACGCTTCTTATCGCTGCCGTTGCGCTTTTCGCGGCCGTCGTTATTTCGCTTTTGTTGAGCATTCTATCGGTCCGCTATAGAAACAAAACGCTCGACGCGTTTATCGAAGCACTAATTTTGCTGACCTCTTCGACGCCTCGAATCGTCCTCGCCCTTCTCGCCTTGGCATTGACCGTAAGATTTTCCGGTTTGGCGGCCAATGCCCAGACGGGTTCGTTACCGTCGATCTTACTTGCGTCGATCGTGCTCGCCGCTCCGCTGATCTCAATCTTTCTCGCACAGGCAAAGGAAGGGTTGGTAAAGGCAATGAACGAAGATTTTGTGCAATACGCCCGCGCCAAAGGCCTCGGTGAATGGGCGGTTATCCGGCGCCATGCGCTCCGGGCGGCACTTAACCCGTTTCTTACGCTATTCGGGCTTTCACTTGGCGGACTGCTTGGCGGTTCCGTCATCGTCGAAACCGTCCTGGGCTGGCCGGGAATCGGCTCTTTGATCGTAACAGCCGTGCGAACCCGCGACGTTCCGGTCGTTATGGGCGTGGTCTTAGTGGCAAGTTCCGCCGTCTGGTTTGGAAACACCGTCGCGGAGTTTCTGCAGATGTTGAACGACAAACGGATCAGCGTCGCGGAAAGAAATTAGAAACGGATGATCGAGCCAAAAAAAAGAAAGAAAAAGATCAACAGACAGCTCTATTTCGGGTTGGCGATTCTTGCTGCATTTTACCTGGTCGCGATCTTCGCCGAATTTCTCGCGCCCTACCCTTATCAACAGCAGGCCCGGAGCGAACCGTCGGCACCGGCATCGACGCTGCATTTTCGCGATTCGGCGGGAGGCTTTGGTCTGCGGCCTTTTGTTTATGCGACGCGTCTGGCCGATCCGCTGGCGATGATTTATACCGAGGACACGTCGCGTTCTTATCCGCTCGAGATCCTTGTACGGGGTAGTTCATATAATTTTCTGGGCTTGTTTTCGTCCGATCTGCATCTGTTCGGATTGTCCGATTCCGGCGCGCCCGATTCTCCGCGTTTGAGGCTGCTGGGCAGTGACGAACTCGGCCGCGACCGCTTCTCGAGGCTTGTTTATGCTGTACGATTTTCGCTGATTGTCAGCCCGATCGGCACAATTCTGGCGTGCATTCTCGGCGTATTTATCGGTGTGGTCAGCGGCTACGCTCCGAGGATGGTTGACACGGTCTTGATGGGTGCGGCCGACACGATGATGTCGCTGCCGACGCTGATTTTGATCCTCGCCGCACGGGCCGCCTTTCCTCTGGAACTTTCGCCGCTAAGCGCCGCACTCCTTCTGATCGTGATCTTTACTCTAACCGGCTGGGCCGAGATCGCCCGGCTGGCACGCGGCCTCGTCGTGTCGATGCGCGAACGGGAGTTTGTGCTTGCGGCTAAGGCGTCGGGCCTGACGCAGCCGCGGATACTGTTCCGGCACATTTTTCCGAATATCACGGCTCCGCTGATCACACAGGCAACGCTAATGTTTCCCGCCTTTCTGCTGTCGGAGGTCGCACTATCGTTTTTAGGAGTCGGCCTTCAGGAACCCGAGCCGAGTTTGGGGAACATGCTGACCTCCGCCAGTGATCTAACACAGCTCCAGACACGGCCTCTGCTGCTCCTATCGCCGGCGATCGTTATCTTTGTATTCGTATTTACCGTGCGGCTGGTAAGCAACGGGCTAAAAAGAAACCCGAACTCGGACGGCACGGTAAGTCATTGACCCAAATTACGCAGATCACTGAGATTTTCGCGGAGAACCGTTGAGATGAACCTTGGATTTTGCCTGTGGATCGAAAAATTGGTGGAGATGAGGAGGGTCGAACTCCTGACCTCTGCATTGCGAACGCAGCGCTCTGCCAACTGAGCTACATCCCCGAACAGAGAGAGTTTAAGGTTTAAGGTTCAAAGTTTCAAGTTTTCTCTCACGCACAAATCCCGTTTCGCGGGACTAATCTTGAACTTTGAACCTTAAACCTGGAACCTTAAACCCGGTTACTGCACTCCGGCCGGCAGCAGCGAGCCTTTCGGGTCGGCCGCATAGGCGTGGCCATCTTCTATCTTGCCGATGATGCCGTGAAAACTGATCTCGTCATTCGAAACAACGACGACGACATCGCCGGGGCTGACCTGTTTGTCGTCAACCGGAAATTTTATAATCGTGGCGTTGCCGTTCTCGTGAGCAACCGCCTCGAATTCAAACGTATCTGCATTGAAACTCAATGTCTGACAAAAAGCTACTTCCATTAATTAACTCCAATAACTTAGCCACGAATGGCCCGAATTAAGATTTTTCTGATTCGTGTTATTCGTGCCATTCGTGGCTAAATCTTATCGTTTTGTAATCGTAAAGTCCAAGGTGATGGCGTCGTGATCGGATAAGGGGATTCCTTGGGTATCGACCAAATTCCCTATCGTTTTCGGCGAAGTGCCGTCGGCAAGTGCGATTTGTCGCCCGGCAAACCAATCCAGCCCTCTCTCGGATTCGGCATGAACGATCGCTTACGGACTGCAAGGCGGAGACATGTGAAACTTGAGCCCGGTTGGTCCTTTCCCGACAGGATAGCGTGCAAGTATCGTTAAATCTTGCCGAC
>JANNGV010000279.1:0-14848 GCA_031404055.1 Chloracidobacterium sp. | reverse complement strand
TCCCGTCTCTGTAAAAGCGGTTGCGAACGTGAAGATAAAGGGCGACGATTCGAGCCTGCGGGCTGCTTCCGAACGGTTTTTGGGAATGCCGCAGAATGTTTTTCATCAGCTCGTTTTTCAGACGCTTGAAGGCCATCTTCGAGCAATTCTCGGTACGTTGACAGTCGAAGAGATCAACAACGACCGCCAGAGCTTTGCCCAGAAATTGTTGACCGAGGCCGCAGGCGACCTTGAAAAAATGGGTATCGGCCTCGACGCTCTGACAATTCAGGAGATATCCGACGAAGAAGGCTACCTCGACGCTCTAGGTAAGCGCCGAACGGCCGAAGTAAAACGCGACGCCGAGATCGGCCAGGCCGAGGCAAACCGCGATTCGAAGATCAAGGCCTCGCTCGCCTTGCAGGAAGGCGAAAAGGTCCGGCTCGAAACCGAAGCTCTGATCGCCCAATCGACGCGCGAAACCGAGATACAAAAGGCCCAGGTCCAGGCCGAGATTGAATCGGAACGAGCGAAATCCCTTCAGGCCGGCCCGCTCGCCGACGCAAAGGCACAACAGCAGGTCACGGTTGAAGAAGTCCGTGTCGAACGCGTCCGCACCCAGGAACAGATCGCCGTTCAGGAACAGGAAGTTCTCCGTAAGGAAAAAGAACTAGAGGCAACCGTCGTAAAACAGGCAGAAGCCGACCGAAAGGCCGCCGTACTCCGCGCACAGGGTTTGCAGGAGTCCGCTATTCTTGAAGCCGAGGGCCGCAAACAGGCCCAGATCGCGACAGCCGAAGCCGATGCCCAAACCCTACAGCGCGAAGGCGAAGGCCGCGCCGCCGCCGTCGCCGCCGAAGGTAAGGCCGAAGCGGAAAAGATCCGTGCCATCGGTCTGGCGGAAGCCGAAAAGCTGCAGGCAACAGGCCTCGCACACGCCAAAGCGACGGAAGCCCAAGGATTGGCCGAAGCCGCCGCGATCAAAGAGAAGGCCGCCGCTTGGCGTGAGTTCAATGACGCTGCCCGCCTTCAAACAATTCTCGAAAAGCTTCCCGCGATCATCGAATCAGCCGCACCGGTCTTCCAAGCCGTCGCCGAACCGCTGGGCAAGATCGACAAGATCGTAATGATCGACCAGGGCGGAAACGGCAACGGCGACGGACACACCAGCGGCATCAACCGCTTTGCGCAGACAACCCCTACTCTGATCTTCTCTCTCCTGCAACAGCTTCAGGCGCTCGGCCTCAATTGGCCTGAGGTAATGTCGCAATTGGGCATAAATCAAGATGGCCCCACAGGCGAAAAATCCGTGACGGTGCCGGAAAACGACGGGCCGGCACAATCGCCAGCGCCGAAACCGCCTTCGAATTAAGTGGTTGTGTTTACTGAGTTTGCTCGCGAAGCTGCGAATTGGTTAAGGCGACGGCAGGCTGCTTACCTTTTCCGATTTGCCCGACTTAAACAAAAATACCAGTGGAATTGCGAGGATCATTAAAACCATCATTGCGTAAAAAGCGTCGATAAAAGCCAGCATTCCGGCTTGCCGCTGAATCTCGGCCCAAATCATTTGACGTGCCGTGCCAGCGGCCTCAATTGCGGACATTCCTTTCTCCTGCAATGCCTGTGTCGCCCGGCTGAGCCAATTAACATAATTTGGATTATAGTCAGAGGCCTGGTTGCGAAGAACGCTGATATGATATTGGGTCTTGTCAGCGAGAAGCATCGTCAGCAGAGCGATTCCGAAACTTCCGCCTAAGCTAACGCTCGTGGAAATCAGCGACGAAGCGTTATCCGTTTTTCCGGCGGGAACCCCACGAAACGCGGCCGTCGTAACCGGTGCGAATAGAAACGCACCCGCAAATGCCTGCAAGCCCCGCATATAAGCCAAATCCCAATAGCCGGCTTGAAGATTTAACGACGTCAAATTCCATAAGGCAAAGGCGCTAAACGCTAGTCCGGCAATGGCCAGATACCGGGCATCGATCTTTTTCATCATGAATCCGGCCACCGGAATCATCACCAGCGAAACAAGCCCGCCAACGGTATTTATCATTCCCGAATCCTGCGCCGTAAATCCGAGAAGACTTTGGGCAAACAGCGGTATTAGTACCGTGCTTCCATATATCATAACCGCGATAAAAAAAACGACGACCGCACCGCCGCCGACGCTCCGGTTGGCCAAAAGCCTGATGTCAACCGCCGGATTATCCACGGTCAATTCCCACGCTATGCCGAGAACCAGAGCAACAAATGCGATAATCGAAAACGTGACGATAAAGCTCGATTCAAACCAATCTTCGAGATTGCCTTTATCCAAAACGATGGTCAGGGCAGCAACACCGGCCGTTATTAAAAGTATTCCAACCCAATCGATCCCCTGCTTTGATTCGCGCAATCGCTTTCTTTCTTCCGTCGTTTCTTTAGGCTCGTTTACAAAAGTCGACACGAGAAAAAGCGACAATAAGCCGATCGGCACATTTATAAAAAAAACCCAATGCCAACTGTAATTATCGGTTATCCAGCCGCCGAGCGCGGGCGCGAAAATCGGGGCACATACAATCGTGGCACCGTATATGGAAAATGCCATGCCTCGCTTTTCAGCAGGAACGCGATCTACAATAAATGCCTGTTCCAGAGCTACAAGGCTGCCTCCGCCCAACCCCTGGACGACGCGAAAAAAAACCAGCATTTCGAGACTTGTCGAAACACCGCATAGAAAAGAGGCGACGATAAAAATAGCAACGCAGGTCAGATAAAGACGCTTGCGCCCGAAATAGGTTGACATCCAGCCTGTGATCGGAATAATTACCGCGTTCGCCACCAGATATGAGCTTGTTACGAGGCTCGCTTCTTCCGGTGTTACCGAGAGATTGCCGGCAATATTCGGCAGTGCGACATTGGCGATTCCCGAATCCAGCACTTCCATAAAGCTGGCAATCGTCAAGATCACGACTATCAAAAGCGGATGAGATTTAAATAGCGATGTTTTTTCGGCGGGAGAATCGGGCGGGATTTCTGCGGACATACACTTATTTTAAATCGTCATTGAAGGCGAAGAATAGGGGTTAGCGTTAAAATGTTAAGGAGTCTATCGAACCTTCACTCGCGGCTGAACGCTCATTCCTGGCACAAGCAGATGAACATCTTCCGGCTTTTCGTCGAAAATGATCTTGACCGGAATTCGCTGGACTACCTTGACGAAATTTCCACTCGCGTTTTCAGAAGGCAAAACACTGAATGCCGAACCCGTTCCGGCTTGAAAACTCTCGATCTTGCCGCGAAACGTTCTACCGGGAAATGCGTCGACTCTAATGTCTACGGGTTGCCCGACGCGCATTCCCTCAAGCTGAGTTTCCTTGAAGTTCGCCACGATCCAGACATCGGTTTGCGAAATTGCCATCAAAGCTGCTCCGGGCTGAACAAGCTGTCCTTCCTGAACGTTTTTCCGGGTAACAAAGCCGTCTCCGGGAGCATACATTTTTGTATATGACAGTTCGAGCTCGGCTTCCCGCACCGACGCCTCGGCTTTTTCTATTCCAGCATCGGCCGTACCGATTTCCGATTGATCAACCGCGATCCTTTCGGGAGCGGCGTCCGCATCCTTAAGCCGCCCGATTGATTCATCAGCCTCAGACCGCGTGCTTTCGATCCGTGCCAAAGATTGTTTGTAATTATTCTGCGCGGTTATTACTTTTGCCTCAGCCTCTTCGATTCGGGATTCGGCCGCCATTACCTGATTTTGCGCCGAGGTCAGCTCGGCCTTCGCACGTTGAAGGGCGTTTTCCGTGAGGTCGAGGCTTTGACGGGAAACCGAACCGGAATTGAAAAGCGAAAGATTACGGTCGTGTTCGATCTGGGCAAGCCGAAGATTCGATTCGGCCTGGGGAATTTGTGCCTGTGCCTGTGCACGGTTCGCCCGAGCCGTTTTTACGGCCGATTCCGATTGCACGATCTCGGAACGTTTTGCTTCCGCCATCAGACCGGACTCCGCGACGTTGTTACGAGCTGTTTCGACATTCGAGCGAGCTTGAACCGTTGAAGCGCTCGTTAATTTGCGGGTCAGATCGGTCTGCGCCTGAGACCTCTGGCGCATGGCCTGAGCTGCATGAAGCTGGGATTTTGCGTTTTCAAGGCGTGCTTCCAGATCGGCGGCATTGAGTTCTACAAGCAAATCGCCTTTTTTGACAAATTGGTTTTCCTTAACCAAAACGCGTGCGACATAAGCAGATATTTTCGGGCTGATCTGCACTACTTCGCCGTCGATGAAAGCGTCGTCGGTGTATACAAACTGCCGGGTGTAAAGCCAGTAAAACAGACCTGCAACAGCTGCTATCAACAAAACGCCGCTGGCAATGTAATAAATCCGCTTATTGGCCTTTCTTGGAGTAGTTTCCGTAAATGCGTCATCAATATCGGGTTCCTCCATCAACTGGTGATCGTCGTCAAAGACGGGCTCATTTACGTCAAACCCGTTTTCGCGCGTATCGCCGTTTGTGGAGGCCAATACCTTCCTGTTTTCTTTTGTGGAAGTTTCTCTCATTGCTCGCAAGACAGACTAAAAACCCTTTTTCGAGGGTGGCTTTGGAGGCAGCTTAATTTAACATAGAAATTATAGATTTTACCAGCCGTTTTTGGCATCCGGGCCATTACCGGATATTATAACTACCATAATTACATATTAGCGGCAAAAATGACCACAATTAACGAAACACGCCTTGAAAATGGCTTAACAATTCTCACCGACCAAATGACAGGCGTCCGCAGTGCAACACTCGGATTCTTCTTCCGTGCCGGCTCACGCCACGAACCCGATGAGTTAAACGGAATCTCGCATTTTATCGAGCACACCGTTTTTAAGGGCACGCCGAAGCGGACCTCGCTCGACATTGCCATCGAACAGGATCGCCTCGGCGGCAATCTGGATGCATTCACGACTCACGAAGAAACGGGCTTTGCGATAAAAGTCATCGACGATCAGCTTCCCGCTGCGTTCGATCTGATCGCCGACATGATTACGAATCCGCGTTTCGATGATGCGGATCTCGAAAGTGAGCAGCGCGTCATCATCGAAGAGATGAAAATGGTCGAAGATTCGCCCGAAGAATACTTAGGCGAGATCTTTAGCCGCGAATTCTTCTCCGGCCATCCGCTTGGTTTATCGATCGCGGGCACACCGAAAACCGTCAAGGCCTTTGATAGCGAAACGACGCGAAAATATCACAGTCAGGTCTTCAACGGCTCAAATCTTGTGATAGCCGCGGCAGGCAATATCAATCACGCAGAAGTGGTTAACATGGCATCGGGCATCTGGCCGTCGAATGGCACGCCGAAAGAGAGACTCGTAGTTTCTTCGCCTCATTATTCCGCACCCCTAATTATCGAGCAAAACGAGAGCCTCGAACAGGCTCATATTATTATCGCAACGCCATTTGTCGCCGCAGCCGATATGAAACGATACGCCGCCGATCTGCTCGCCAACATCATCGGTGGAGGCACGTCAAGCCGACTGTGGCAAAAAATACGTGAGGAACGCGGGCTGGCTTACAGCGTCGGTGCTTCTACGATCATGTATCACGATTGCGGTTTGTTCTCGGTCTTCGCGGGAACATCGCCCGATCAGGTAGATGAGGTCGTGGATATAACAATCGCGGAGATGCGTGAAGTTGTGAAAAACGGCGTTACGGAAGATGAACTCGAACTTGCCAAGCAGCAAACACGGGCTTCGATACTATTGGGCCTCGAAGATTCCGCCGGCCGTGCCGCCACTCTCGCACAATCCGAAATGCTCCATGGCCGCCAGATTCCGGTCGAGGAAACGCTTGCAAATGTAGACGCTGTGAGTGTGGATGAAATACAAGCCCTCGCGTGCGAGCATTTTAAGACGGAGAATGTTGCGTTTGCAGCACTGGGTGATTTGAAGGGATTAAAGATCGACAGGTCAAGATTAGCGATATGAATTACAAGAAGTGGTTGTATATCGGCCTTGTCATTCTTTCGGTCAGCCCGGTCGCTGGACTTATAGGCGCGGCTTGGAGCGTCCGCGGGGCTTTCGCGGCGCTGACATCTGCCGAGAACGCCGGTATCGGACCGGTCGGTGCCAATATAGAACAAGCGTTGGCGTTTGCGATCGCCGGATTGATCGGTTCCGCTGTCGGGGTTGGCCTTATGATCTACGCCGGGGTAAAAATGCGCAATAAAAGTTAGATTGCGTACTTGATACGATCGTTGATACCGGCTTGTGTAAATCCACGAAGTCGCAGCGCGCAAGAATCGCACGTGCCGCACGCCGCATCTTCATTCCGATAGCACGACCATGTAAGGTGCAGCGGTGCGTTTAGCTCGTTTCCCTTCTTAACGATCTCGGCCTTTGAAAGCTGGATTATGGGCGTACGTATATCGATATGCGTGTCAGGTTTCGTGCCGGTATCGATCGTGCGTTGAAACGCCTCGTAAAACTCAGGACGACAATCCGGGTATCCGCTCGAGTCCTCGGCGACAGCTCCGATGTAGATTGCGTTTGCACCGATTACCTCGGCCCAGCTCACCGCAATCGAGAGCATATTCGCGTTGCGAAACGGGACGTAGCTTGTGGGGATCTTTTTCGATCCGAGATCGGCCTGTCCGATGTCGATCCGCTCGTCTGTCAATGACGATCCGCCGATCCTGGCAAGATATTCGATAGAAACGTCGAGCCGTTTTTTGACGTTGTAGAAATCGGCGACGTCGTTGAATGCCTTACGCTCACGTGCCTCTGTTCGCTGGCCATAAGAAACGTGGAGGAACGCGAGACCGCTATCTGCTTCTCGGGCGATCGCGGCAGTCACGCACGAATCCATTCCGCCAGACAGCAAAACTATAGCGGTCATCGGGCCAATCCTTCCTGCAATATCTGCGACAGCCGCCAAATCAGTTCATTGCCGGCATTGTCCATTGAATAATGCACGACCGGCATATCGTCAACGGTGATCGCCATTGCGATGCGGCCGCGCCGTGTGTAAATGATTCCGACATCGCTTCGAAGCCGGTCGAGCGCTCCCGATTTTGACGCGACCGGAACGGTATCGAGCAGATTACGCCCGACGCCGTCTGTGTATTGCTGGCGTTTGAGAATTGCGATCATCTCAGCCGACGCTTCTTTGGAAACGACCTGTCCTCGCTCAAGCATTTCGAGCAGCTTGACCATGTCTCGGGGCGACGACCGCCCAATGCCAAACAGCTTGTTTACCGGATCGCCCGCCGCTTTTGCGTCACCACCACCGCCGACCTTTCGCAGCGAAAGCGTGTCGTTCAAACCAAGTTCGCTCATAAATTCATTGACGCTGTCGGCAGTCACCTTATCGATCACAAGGTTCGTCGCCGTGTTATCCGAAACGACGATCATCAGATTCACGGCCGTTTTGTGATCGATCTCGGTATCATCAGAAAATTCGTTGAGAATGCCCGATCCACCCTGCTTGATTTGTTTTGTAAGAGCTAATTCATCCGTCCAGCTCAATTTTCCCCGCGACACCTGCCGAAATGCTTCGGTCATTATAGGCAGTTTGATGGTGCTCGCCGTGCGCACATGTTCGTCGGCTCGAAGGGCGTAATCTTTACCCGTTTCAAGATTTTTAGCGTAAATCCATACTTTGCCTTTGAACTCGGCGATTTCTGCTTTGATTTTTTCGTCAAGCGTCGATTGGACCGGCGGTGGAGAGGGTGTTCGAACCGGTCGTTGAGGAAATACGGTAACTGCCAATAACAGAGCAAACGAGAATGTTAAGAACAATATACAAATTTTCATATTTTCGCGTATTTCGCGGGCTAAATTAAACCCCATGCACATCGGATCCCCAAATATATTTATGCAGCTGCAGATTCAGCCGCACTTTCAATCCGCTTCCCGAAACGGCCTCGGCGATCTCGGCAAGATTATCGATGCCGTGAACCGGGGATATCAACACCTCTTTCGTTCGACCGATCAAATCGTAATCGCTAATAATCTTTTTCGAAAATTCCCAATCCGCCATGTCCGCTACTACGAATTTTACCTCGTCTTTATCCGGTTGCAGCCGTTCGAGGTTCGGCCAATGATTTCGTTCAGCTTCGCCTGACGCCGGGCACTTTACATCAAGAATCACCTTAGCACGCTCATCGACTGACTGGGTTGATACAAAGCCGCCGGTTTCGATCAGCACTTCATAACCTCGGTCACAAAGCTCGGTAATAAATGGAAATACGTTTTTTTGCGCAAGCGGTTCACCTCCCGTGACCTCGACTAATTTGCAGCCGAATGTATCCAGCTTCGCAAAAATATCTTCGAACGAAATTCGCTCGCCGCCTGTAAACGTATATTCCGAATCGCACCAAACACATCGCATTGGACAGCCCGTCAGCCGCACAAACGAACACGGCCGCCCGGCGTGGGACGACTCGCCCTGAATCGAAAGAAATATTTCGGTAATGCGCAGTTCCATCTTGATTCGGACAGGATACTTAGGATTTTCAGGATAATTGTTTCTTTCCCATCCTGTCTATCATGTTCATCCTGTTTAACTACTATTTGCGACTTTGCGGCTTTGAGTTAAACTCTTTTCATATGCGAGCACAACTTAAGAAATTCATCGAATCGATCGGACCGGATTCGATAGCAATCCTCCCGGCGGCACACGAAGCAACACGCAGCTACGATACGGAATATAAGTTTCGGCAGGATTCGGACTTTGCCTATCTTACCGGATTTCCGGAGCCGGATGCGATAGCCGTTATAGATCCTGCAAACAAAAAGCCGTTTACGCTTTACGTCAGGCCTCGCGATCCGCAGATGGAAACGTGGTTCGGCAGGCGAGAAGGCGTGGACGGAGCCGTAAAGAATTACAAGGCCGACCGCGCTCTTCCCATCGATAAATTTGCCGCTGATCTCACAAAATTGATAGATGGGCATGACAAGCTTTATTACCGTTTCGGCGTCGATGAAAAGCTCGACTTGCGGATAATTCAGTATTTATCAGCACAGCGGCAACGGCGTTTGAAATCGCCGTATCCGCCGCATACCATCGTTGACCCGACTATCCTGATCCACGAAATGCGGCTGCATAAAACGCCGGGCGAAGTTGAGTTTATGCAGAAAGCGGCGACGATCTCCGCCGAGGCTCATATTCTCGCGATGCAGAAGACCAAACCCGGCATGAACGAGTTTCAGGTCGAGTCCTTGATCGAGGCTTATATGCGCGAAAACGGGGCAAGCGGCGTGGCCTATAATTCGATCATCGGCGGCGGCGAGAATGCAACGATCCTGCACTACGTTGAAAACAATCGCCCGCTCACGGACGGCGATCTTTTGCTTGTCGATGCCGGTGCCGAGTACAACGGATATGCCGCTGACATAACGCGCACATTTCCGGTAAACGGGAAGTATTCAAAGGCCCAGCGTGAAGTTTATGATGTCGTGCTTGACGTTCAGCTGCAGTGCGTTGGGGCGACAATAACAGGCAACACGGTGTTGAAACGACAAGAGCTATCGATCGAACTGCTCACCGAGGGAATGAAAAAACTCGGCCTGCTAAAGGGCAAGACGAAGGACCTGATAAAAAAGAAGTCGTATATGAAATATTATATGCACGGCGTAGGGCATTATCTTGGAATGGATGTCCACGACGCGGGCAGATATTTCACTGACCAAACCGCCAAAAATTCCCGCCCGTTCGCTCCCGGAATGGTGCTGACAGTCGAACCCGGACTCTACATTCCGCCCGACGACAAATCGGCCCCGTCAAAATATCGCGGCATCGGCATCCGAATCGAAGACGACGTTTTGGTCACCAAAGACGGCAATCGCAACCTGACCGCAAAAGTGCCGAAAGACCCGGATGAGATCGAGGCGTTGATGCAAAACGGCGCTCGAAAGAAAGTCATGATTTAATCCAAAACGGGCTGATACACGATTCCAGTTTTCCAGGCTGGAACGGTCTAAATGAAGCGAATATTGATCTTATTCCACTTGTTCCAGGTGGAACGCCTGAAACAAGCGGAACACCGTCACAGAATTCGACTTTCCGCTAAACATCTGAATCAATTGACTTTAGCACGACCAGCAGCTTACTTTGGGTTCGTTATTGTTCCTCAGTGGAACACGGTTTATCGGCTGTCTTCAACCGTTCCGCTTGCCGATCAATATCAAGTCGTTAGCGGGCGACGCGAAAAAAAGCCCCGGATTCACACCCGAGGCTTTCTATTTAACTGTAAGCAAAGCTTAATAGTTCTGAAGATTCAACACCTGATTGAGGATCGTGCCGAGGATGTTCAGCGAACCGTTATTGTTCGAACCATATTCATAGCTGCCGTTATAGCCGTCCTGGTAGCCGCGTTGGAAAACCCTGCTGGAAGTAGTATTGATACTGGCTTCGGTTAACATGGCTCTGGTAGCCGACCGATCCGCTCCGATATACGTTAGAATTCGACCAACTGCTGCGGTTGTTGCGGTTCGAGCGTCCGTAGGTAAAGCCCTGACGGTAGCCTTCGTTCACGGCCTGTCTAAGCAATTCGGCACCGCGGTTGTCTGTATTCCATTCGATAAACGCGATAGCGGACGCTGTTAGTCATTGCCTCACGCCAGGCGTCAGGCGGAGAATCTTGCGGTCCAGTCATGCGGATCTTAACCCTGTCGTTCGCCGATCCGGTAACAGGGTCTTCAGGAACGTAAATCTGTTCGAAGTATCAGGCCAAACGCGGTTGCTCCTATCATTCCGTCAGCCGCAAGTAACATTCGAGCGAAGGTGAATAATCCCGTTTCATCTGGTGGGAACGTATCAACCACCGACTATCGACACCAATTGAAAATAAGCAAATGTTCCGGATCAGAAGGAATAACGCAATACGAACTGCATGCTTCGGGGATTGCCTTGAATGGCGTTGAACTTTCCCCAGTTCGTTGGAGTTTGCGCCGCGTTCTCGGGGTCGAGGTCGATTTCATAATCGGCAAGATTGATGCTGCCCATTTTTTGCGTGTTCGTCACATTAAAAATTTCCCAGCGGACCTGGAATTTATGATTTTCCCACGGCATGTCTAAGGTCTTGCCAAATCCCACATCAAGAACCCAAAATCCCGGCAGGCGGAAGATATTTCGCTCGCCGGTTTCGCCCGGATAGGCGTTGCGGAAACCGCGATAGGCTTCTAAACTGTTGCAGCCAAACAGGCTGCCGCCGCGCGTCGGACAGGTTTGGACGTCGCGGGTTCGGGTTGCGTAGCTTTCGATGGACCAATTTGTGGTCCACCTGTTTCTTTCGATTGGAGCGGAGATCGGTATTCCTGAGTTGTGACGGAAAATTCCGGTGAGTTGCCAGCCGCCGATAAAGAGATTGGCAAATTTATTAAGGTTGTTGAAAATTGGCTCACCGCGTCCGATCGGCAGTTTGAAGATAGCGTTGGCGTTGACGATATGGCGCGTATCGAAATCGGAGGCGGCGTACATGTCTTCCTGCCGAAACGGATTGATCGTAAATCCGGCGGGCGAAAAGATCGAACTGCCTTGCAGACCGGATCCATCGTCGGACGACTTTGAGAGTGTGTAGTTGAAGTCCGCCGTCAATCGGGTGCCCAGCCTTTGTCGAACCGTAACGGTTAAACCGTGGTAATCCGATTTCCCAATCGAGCTCCACGCGACGTACGAGCCAAACTGGGGCTGGTAAAAAATATGCTCGTCCGGGAAGCGGCTGGACAGCAGCGAAAGTTCCAGTTGGGCGTTCGTCCAGTCATAATTTGTTCCGCAGCTGCCCATGCCTCTAAAAACCAGTGAATAGACGGCCTGCGTTTGGTTGTAACCGCCGGGACAGCCAACACGCTCCGACAAATCGGCGGGAAACAGATTGGCAAAGTATGCGATCTGCTGAATCTGCGATACGGCTGTTCCGCGTTGGCGTAGGATCTCCAACTGGGTCGCCGCCGTGGTCCAGTCCATTCCCGACCGTGTATCCACAAAATTGGCAATCGCCGCTGCATCGCGGGCCTGTAGCAGATTGCGCGCTTTTCGCCCAGTGTACGAAGCCGAGACGATAAAACCACGCGGCAGAGTACGCTCGTAGGTCAAATTCCAACTGTAGTTGATCGGCGAAACCCGGTTTTCATCAAACCCGATTTCGATTCCGGTAGGAAAAGTTTGATTTTCGGGTTGAATCGGAAAAGTCAGATTGCCGGCCGGAATCGTCAGGTTTGGCAAATTGCGGATGTTCTGGTTAAAGCCGGTGAAACGCGGCCCGACATTATTTGTCAAATTGTAGAAGTACAACGGAATTTCCGAACTCGATGAAAAGCCCAGAAAATTATTGGTATCGTATCGGCCCACAATTACCGGCGTTAAATAGTCATTCGTAACGGTGAAACCACCGCGAATGACCGATTCGTTGTTTCGGCCAAACAGCCTGCCTAAACGCCTTCTTCCAAAATTCGGCGACCAGGCAACCGCGATGCGCGGCTGAAAGTTGTTTTTGTCCCATTTGTAGAGCGGAGATCGGCCGTTCGCCGGACCGGCAATGTCGAAAACAAGCGGTTGATTGTACGGCGTGCCGTTTGCCGCACCAGCCGACCGGCGTTCAAAGAACTCGCCTAAGCCGATATTTGGTTTGACTTCATAACCGCTTGCTTCATAAACCGGACGGCTTAAATCGTAGCGCAGACCGGCGGTTATCGTCAGACGCGGAAAGAGGCGCCAGACATCCTGAATGTAGCTATCGTATGCTTCGCTTTTGAATTCACGCTCACGCGGCGTTCCCGCGCTTTGGAGTACGCCGTCGCGCAGGAACGTAAATCGTGCCTGATAGAACGAATATCGTCCGACTACTGCCGTGACTGCGTTTTGAACGCTCCGCAGGTGGTTAGCGGCAATTTGATAACCCAGTGTGTTTAAACGATTCGTAACCGAATTTCCATCACCCAGATAAAACGCGGAATTCACTGTTGCCATATCCACGGCGCCGACAAAGTTGCGGACGCGGCTGCGGATCAATCGGATATTCGTCCCAAACTGAAATGTGTGTGAGCGCCAAAGCCAGGAAATATCGTCGGTAATGTTGTAAACCGGATCAACAGCGGAAAACGACCGCCTAATCAGACGCGGTGAATAAACACTGGCGAACGAAATCGGATTGTCGTCCGAATCGGCGAGGTGGGAAAGACCATTACGGGTCAGTCCGTACCGGAAATTGTTAAAAACATTACTCTTGATTGTCCAGCTATGACCCGCGGCAAAACCATAAGGGTGGTTCCACATCGAGGGCACCGGCGTACCCGGAAACTGCGGCGCCAATGTCTCAAAATCGTAAATATAGTTTCCGCGAACGAAAAGCTGCTGGTTGGCGTTCAGGTTAAAGTCCAACCTCGCTACGTGGGAATTCTTCCTGATCCTGTTGTCGGCGTTAAACCGGAAACCGGCCGTGTTGAACCGGGAACCGACGGTGCTGTCGCCGATGTCAAAACTGTTGGCCGGGTATCGGGATGAAGCGGCAGAGAAAACTGAGAGCGCCGCGGGGTTGCAGCCTTGCGTATTTGGGAAGACAGTAATTATCTCCGAGCACGTTAGCGATGCTGCCTGTCCCGTCGTGTTTCTGTAAAAAACAGTTCCCTGTCCAAGCGACGGCAGCGGCACATTTCGGACAACCGTCTCTCCGTCGGTCGTGCGTTCGCCTTCATAGCTGTAAAAAAAGAAAGCGCGATCCTTCCAGATCGGCCCGCCGATCGCGCCGCCGAAAACATTTCGGTCTAGTTTGGGCCGCTCCACGCCGTCCCGGTTATTAAAAAAATCGTTCGCCGTCCAACCGGTTCTCCGTCCGGTCAAGAACAAGGTCCCCCTTAGAGTGTTTGTTCCGCCTTTTGTAACAAGGGAAATTTGTGCGCCGGATGAACGCCCTTGCGACGCATTGGCGCCCGTGGTGGTTACGCGAAATTCCTCAATGGCTTCGGTATTCAAACGCAAAACCGGACTGAAAATGCCGTTGAGTATTGAATCGTTGATATCGACCCCGTCAAGCGTAATGTTTGCCTGATCGCTCCGGCCACCCGCGACATAACCAAAGCGTGTCACGCCGGGCTGAAGCGTTAAAAGATTGATGACATCGCGGGCTTCGGTCGGAAGCTGCGTAACCTCGTTTGAATTAAATGAATTTCCAATCGTTGCGTCCTGGTTATTTAGCAGCGCGTCGGCGGTGTTTGCTCGTACATATACGGTTTCGTGTAAGGGGTTTCCGACCTCTAAGACGGCTGAAATTTCGATCGGTGAATCGACAAAGGCACGAACCTGGTTGTTCACAAATTTTTTGAAGCCGCTCATCTCGACTTCAAGACGGTAAATTCCCGGCTGAATCGCCGGAAAAGTAAACCTACCGTTATCACTGGTCGTCGTCGTCCGTGTTAAACCTTTGCCGGCGTCGAATATAGTAGCGGTTGCATCTGCGATAACTTTTCCCTGTTGGTCAAAGACCGTCCCGCTGACGGACGTTGTTCCAGACTGCGCGTTGAGGCTTCCATTGAAAAAAACGGAAAGCGCAATGACAACCATGATTAGGAAACCTCTTTGCCCGGGATGGTTAAACTTCATGATCTTCTACCCGATTCACTATAATTCCGAGAGTATCGCGTAGCGATAAACTGAATTTAGCCGCGTGTTTTAACGCACGGAGAGAGTTGGAAAATAGGCGTCGCGTCAGCGAGGACTGAATTCAAATTGCCAATCTCAATTGTCGCTGACGCAACAAATCCTCTTCCTATCCCGTTCCGTGCCTTAAAAGACACGGCTAAACTCAAGACACCGCTAAAACGCCCTCAATTCAGAAAAATTTAACCGACAGACCCTTTCAATCACTTCAATCCGACGCGCCTGACCAGATCATCGAATCGCGG
>JANNGV010000278.1:0-3328 GCA_031404055.1 Chloracidobacterium sp. | reverse complement strand
GATGGCGGCGGGAATTCGCGAGCGGGCCGGGTCGGATTACGGAATTTCAGTTACGGGCGTCGCCGGGCCGGATGGCGGCACAGTTGAAAAGCCTGTCGGCACTGTATTTGTTGGCTATGCGGACATTTCAGGGACGCGGTCGCTAAAGCTTACGCTTCCGGGCGACCGTTATCTGATTCGTTGGCGATCAAGCCAGGCCGCGTTAGATTATCTCCGCCGGCAGATGTTAAAGATTAAAGAGGTTTAGTTAAGGAAGGTTCAATTGCGGTTTTTAAGGCGGTTACGGCAGCGGTTAGCGGAGTTTGGAAAGCTTACGCCAATCGCGCTTGTTACGACATTTCTCCCGATGGTGGGAACGACCGTTTTATTCATCGCGGGCTATCCGCTTGGGGCGTGGCTAAAGGAGAATCAGGCCGTCGGTGCAGTCGGGTATGCGTTCGGCGTGCTTATCTTCTGCGGGCTGGCCCTGGTTCCGACTAATGTGATCGGTGTGATCGGGGGCTTCGCTTTCGGTTTTGACGTCGGGTTGGCGCTTTTGATGGCGGCTGTTGTCGGGGCCGCCTTTATATCTTTTTTGATTCACCGTCGCATTGTCGGCGACAAAGTTCCGGATATTGCCGAGAAGCATCCAAAGGCTCGTGCCGTCTACGAAGCGCTTGTTGAGCAGAGTTTTTGGCGAACAACGGCGATCATTCTGCTAATACGCCTCTCGATAGTGATGCCGTTTGCCCTTACTAACTTTATTCTCGCGTCCGCGAAAGTACGGGTTGCGGCATTTCTAACCGGCACGTTTATAGGGATGCTTCCCCGTTCGACGGCGGTTGTTTTTGCCGGCGCCGGCCTTTCGGAACTTTCGCTCGAAACCTCGGACGACGTTTGGATCATCTCTTTCGGGATCGCGGCCACCTTACTTTCAATAATTGTCATCTCAATTATAAGCAGGAGGGCTTTGGAAAAGTTGACGCGGTTGGGCGCGGAATGACGATTTAACACGAAGATCACTAAGCGAAGCCCACAAAGGCCCTAAGGAAGCCCTATTTTCTCCACTTTACGCCAATAATGATCCTGTTAGCGCGGATTAATACTTGCATTTCCGCGGCCTAAGGTTGAAAATTAGAGAGGCGCTAATTTCCGGGCCTTCAGCGATCAATGTTTTTGAAACTTTGCATGCCCCACAGCGTGTGAATTTTCGTAAGCAAGCTTTTGACACCACATTACATCGATAACGAACCATTATGAAAAGATCAATCTGCGTCCGATTCTCGCTCACATTTCTACTTGTGTTTTCAATGATGTCGCCTACCGCCATTATGGCGTTTGGGGACGGCAAAAAACATTTTAAGACCGGAATGAAGGCTGAAGCCGCCGAACAATGGGACCAGGCAGCGGAAGCGTTTGCGTTGGCCGTTGCGGATGATCCGAAGAATCCGGAGTACCGGCTGCATTTGCAGCGGTCCCTTTTCAATGCATCGCAGATGTATATGAAAAAGGGCCGCACCGCAGCGGACGAGAAGGATTATGAGGGCGCTTATATCGCCTTCAGAAAGGCGTACGCGTTCGATCCGGTGAATGAGCTTGCCAAGTCCGAGATGGCCAGAATGGTTCGGCTACAGCAAGGTGTGATAGACGGCGTGAATCCGGAGAACAAGACGGTTGAAAACGGTAAGGTCAAACTGGTGCAGACCGGATACGATGTTCAAAAGGCGATGCCGGACGCACAGGTGCCGCAAAAGCTTGAAAATCTTCGGCAGGTTCCGTTCCCGGGCGGCGTCAACCTTCAGTTCATCGTTAAGGAACTGGCAAAAGATCTGGATCTGAACGTGCTTTTCGACGCTGAATCCAGGCTTGAAAACCGCACGGTCAGGATCGACCTAAAGAATGTAACATCCGCAAAGGCCCTGGATTACATATTTTTGCAGGAGAATCTTTTCTTTCAAAAAGTCGGGCCGCGGACGGTACTTGTAGCTACCGGTCTTCGCCGCACAAACTTTCAGCAATTGGTCCTGCGTACATTTTATCTGGCCAACGCAAGCCCGAAGGATGTAAAGGCCATCATCACCGCAGCCATTCCCGCGCAGCCGGGACGAGCGCAGACAATCGTGCTCGAAGATGCGGCCACCAACAGCATCACCATCCGCGATACGAAAGAGAACATTCAGCTCATCAGTAAATTGATCTCATCCCTGGATAAAGACCGCGCAGAGGTCGTGATGGATGTGGCAATTTACGAGGTGAATAAGTCCGACTTGTTGGAGCTTGGGAATCAGATCGGTACTCCGGCTCAACTTAGGAACCTAGGTGGAACTTCGTCGGGCGTGGTCGGACTTGGTGGAAATCCGATTTTGAGCACCGTGGGGGCTGTTACGAATGCCCTTCCAACTGTTTTCGGGGTTGGAGTGATAGTTCCTGCATTAAATCTGGTTGGCCTTCAGCAAAAAAGCAATACAAAGTTAATAGCATCGACGCAGATCCACGCATTCAATAATGAAGATTCGTCAGCCCGGATCGGACAGCGTGTCCCGGTACGGACAGCGACGATCCAGGGAAATAACAATACCTCGAACGGGTTTGCTTCGGAGGTAATCAACTACGAGCAGGTCGGCCTTACCCTGAAATTCAAGCCCATAGTATTTCCGAATCACGATGTTCAGGTAGCAATGGAGATCGAATCAAAAGACGTTGCCGGAGCAACGTCGCTGACTCCGACCTTTACGGAAAGAGTGATCAAAGGAACTGCCCGCGTTCAGAACAACAAAACATTACTTCTGGCGAGCGTGGCACAGGACATTGAGACAAACGGACGCTCCGGGTTGCCGCTTCTTGGTTTGATCCCGATCATCGGCAGACTTTTCACAGCCCCAACGCGGGACAATCGGCAGGTGGACATTGTCATTGCAATTACCCCGAGAGTGATTCGTGCTCCGGCCATATTGCCGGAAGATGAAGTTGAGCGTGAAACAGGAAGTTTGCAGACGCCGACCAGTGGTTCGCTAGAGGCGATGATCGTTCAGGAAGAACGTGATGAATTGCTTGCTTCGGCACGACGGCTTCCGACGACCGCTAATGTTCAATTGCCCGACCAACGGGCTGACGCTCCGACATATGTTCGGACGAGTTCTAACGGCACAGTTACGGCACCGGCAAAGGTTTCCGATAGCGCTAATGCTGATTCGGCCGCAAAACCGCTTTCCGAGGCGTTGAATCTTCGCCCTATCGATTCGAGCGTAAAAACGCTCCAGATAAATGAAACTTCGGATACGTCGAAGGCGTCGGAACTTGCGGCCGAGCCCGTTCAAACGAATGGTTCGGAAGTAAAGACACCGGAAAA
>JANNGV010000277.1:0-6649 GCA_031404055.1 Chloracidobacterium sp. | reverse complement strand
GACGGAAAAATTTATGAGGCCGCTCTTTCTAATTTCGAAGATCGCGGGCCGAACGATTTTACATGGCGCGGCAAGCTCGCCATTGGCAAAAAGCTGCACGACGTGATCCTTACCTTTAAAAGCGGGCATGTCGCCGGGTTGATCTATGCACCCGGAACCGTTTACGAAATAGTGCCGATTGGAGCGAAGCATATGCTAGTCGAACTCGATCAAAATAGATTTCCCGAATGTGCCGGAGCCGTTAATGCAGGTGCTGCTGACGTTAATCCTCAAAATCTAGTCGCCGGGGGCGGAACCGATTCCGGCGACCGCATCGACGTTCTTGTTCTTTATACGACATCTGTGAAAACCTCGCTCGGCGGTGATGCCCCGGCCCAGGCATTTGCCCAGTCGGCAATCGACTCGGCGAATACATCCTATCTCAACAGCAGAATCCGCCAGCGTCTTCGGCTTGTACGCGCGCAGGAAACGACCTTTGCCGAGACTGGAAGCCTAGGTACGGAGCTTTCCGGTTTTCGCGCCGCGGTCGAAACGGCGACGCTCCGCGATCAATATAAGGCGGACATGGTTGCTCTGATCTCGAATTCTACGGACAACTGCGGAATCGGTTATCTGGGAAGCAGCGGCGGAAACCCAAGTGCGGCGTTTACGGTTACATCACGCAACTGCGCTGTCGGCAACCTTAGCTTTGCTCACGAACTCGGCCACAACATGGGCAGCCAGCATAATCCGGAAAACGGGTCGGGCGCCGCATTTCCGTACAGCTATGGGCACTACGTCAACGGAAATTTCCGTACCGTAATGTCCTATGTCGATCCGTGCCCGAACGGTTGTACGCGGCGTCCATATTTTTCTAATCCGTCTGTGATTTTCAACGGTGTCCCAACCGGTATCGTCGGCACTCGGGACAATGCCCGATCGATAGACAATACCGCGGACATTATTGCGAATTATCGTTACAGCGGTTCGAGCATCACCCTGAGCACTTATAACGGCGGAGACTTCATTCCGCGCCTTATATCGCGGGTGGTTACTTGGTCGTCGGACGGCATTGCGGGCGGAAATGTCCGTATCGAGATATCTAGAAATGAGAGCACGAGCTGGGAAACGCTCATCGATTCCACACCGAACGACGGGGCGGCAACGATCAGTGTTTCGGGCCGCCCGACGAAGAATGCCCGCCTGCGGATCACCAGCGTCGAATCGCCCGCGGTGAGCGATTCCAGCACCAGAAATATAGCCATCAAATGACGTTAGCCAAAAAAACTTCCCGCCTTAGCGACTTGACGGCCGAATTCGAACGCCTTGAGCACAAACTAAAACTCGGCGGCGGGCCGGAGAAGATTGCGAAGATCCACGCCCAGGGTAAATTGACTGCTCGCGAACGGATCGATCTGCTCCTCGATAAAGACGAATACGTTCAGGAGATCGGCTTGCTCGTTGCCTATGACGAGTACAACGGCCAAGCTCCGGCGGCGGCGGTCGTTACGGTCGTCGGCAAGATCAACGGCAGGGAAGCCGTCATAGTGGCGAACGACGCGACGATTAAAGCCGGTGCTTGGTATCCGGAAACGATAAAAAAAATTCTCCGCGCGCAGGAGATCGCCATGCGCAATCGTGTGCCGATCGTCTATCTGGTCGATTCCGCCGGCGTAAATCTGCCGTATCAGGGCGGCGTTTTCCCCGGCCAATACGGGGCCGCCCGCATTTTCTATTACAACTCGATAATGCGCCGCTACTTAAAGGTGCCCCAAATCTCCGCCGTGATGGGAATGTGCGTTGCGGGCGGTGCTTATCTTCCGGCACTGTCGGACGTCATATTGATGGTCGAAGGCACGTCGTTCATGGGTCTCGGCGGTGCGAATCTCGTCAAAGGAGCCACCGGCCAGACCATAGACAACGAAACGCTCGGCGGCGCGATGACGCACAACGCCATCTCCGGCGTTGCACATTTCCGAACCAAAGACGAGCACGAATGCATTTCGAAAATCCGTGAACTAATCTCCGAGCTTCCCGCAAAAGAGACGACGCGGGTGTCCGTCGTTCCGGGCTCCCCTCCTGTCTCAGGAGGGGTGGCAGCCGCTTCGGCTGACGGGGTGGTGAATTCGGGCTCACACCGGCTCTACGATATCCTGCCCGACGACCACCGCGCACCCTACGATATGCACAGGGTCCTCGACACCTTCCTCGATGATAGCGGCATCGACGAATTCCAGGCCGATTTCGCAAAAGAGATGATCTGCGGCACCGCACGCATCGGCGGAATTTTGGTTGGCGTGATCGCAAACTCCCGCGGTATGTCCAAGGGCAAGCCGGGAACGCCGCCCCGTTTCGGAGGCATCGTTTACACCGAATCCGCCGAAAAGACTGCCTATTTCATCGAAAACTGTAATCGCCATTCGACGCCGCTGCTCTTTGTACAGGACGTCTCGGGCTTCATGGTCGGTGCCGAAGCCGAGCATTCCGGCATCATCCGTGCGGGTGCCCGCTTTGTCGAAGCGATGGCAACCGCCACCGTTCCAAAGCTCGTTCTGACCGTCAACCACGCCTCAGGTGCCGGCTATTACGCGATGGCCGGACAAGGCTTCGACCCGGACTTCATCTTCTCGCTCCCGACCGGCCGCATGGGCGTGATGGAAGGCGATTCGGCCGCTCAGGCGATCTACGGCACCCAGATCGAAAAGTTAAAGAAAGAAGGTAAGCAGCCCGACGAAAAGACGCTTGCCGAAATGGACAAGGTCCGCGAGACATACGACAAAGAACTCGACGCCAAACACGCCGCCGCCCGCGGCCTTGTCGACGCAATTGTCACGCCTGACAACCTGCGCCATGCGCTAATGCTTGCTTTGCAAACATGCCTGAATACAAATACCCCGCACATCGGTGCGTTTGTGCTGCCGCCAAACCTCGCCGTTTAAAGCGAAAATTCTCAATGTGTTAAAATCTATCCAATGAGCAAATTTCTCTCACTGGTTCTAATATTATTGTTTTATACTGCCGCGTTTCCGCAGGCGGATCTGCAGCAGATGTTTGCGGCCGAGAAAGCTTTTGTGCAGGCGGCGGCGGACAAAGGCATCAAAACGGCGTTTCTCGAGGTCCTCGCCTCCGATTCCGTAATCTTTCATCCCGAAGCCGTTAACGGCCGCGAATATTGGAGCAAACGCACCGATTCCCCTACTTCGACGCTCGTACGAGTACCGAAATTTGGCGACATTTCTTATAACGGGGCGCTCGGCTACACCATGGGCAACTGGCGGAGTTATCCAAAGGGTAAAAGTGAAGCTTTCGCCGATTTTGGCCAGTATGTAACGGTTTGGGAGCGACGCGGTGATAAATTCGTCGCCACTCTGGACATCGGCATCTCGCACGACAAACTCCCGTTTTCTGAGACCGACCGCGTCTGGCGGGCCGATAAAACCCGTGATCCGAACAAACTTGGCTGGTCTCCCGCCGATGCTTCGATGAACTTCCTAAAAATGAGCATGAGCCAGTCACGCCTCGGCGCCGCCTACAAGCAGTTTGCCGACAACGATGTCCGTCTCCTCATCGAGCACGAGCCGCCGATCCTCGGCAAAAAAAACGTCGTCAAGGCAACGAACCGCTACATCTCGGTCGAATTTCCAAAAAAGGTCGCCCTCTTCCAGGCCGCCGACATGGCCTACACCTGGAACGCCTGCCAATACGCCAACAGCAATGAAGGCACCGAACAGGGCAACTGCCTGCACATCTGGAAGCTCCGCGAAAAAAAATGGCGCATAGTCCTCGGCGTTTTCGCCCGCGTCACCAGCGATAAACCGCCCGAAATCAAGCTCCGGACGAAAAAAAGGAAGTCATAGTGGTGTCAGGCCGATTCGAGGCAACGACCGAAGATTATCCAAAATCCCGCCGCAATTCGCCCTCGGACGACCGCGTCAAAGTTATACCACAACGAAAATCCGGGCAATTCCCTCACTGCAATGGATGTTTTGCCAAAGGTTCAGACCAAGTCGGAAATTTTATTTTCGATTTTTGAAGTTTCCGTGCCATAATTCGGCTATTGATGCACCCGCAGTCGCTTACGGTAACAAACGAATTCTGCAAGAGGGGAGCGGTGTGGGTTCGTCTCACTCTGGAAGTCGTATTTACATCGAGAGTGACGGTAATAACGAACTAGGACGGAGGGTGGAAATGATCGTTAACGAAGAGGTAGAGGGACAAAACACCCAAGCATTTTCTAACGATTATGAAAAAGCACTGCCGGAATATTATCGGTTGATCCGGGTGGTTGGCCGAGGCGGCATGGCCGAAGTGTTTCTTGCCGAGGATAAACGGCTTGGCCGCAACGTTGCGATCAAGTTCCTGAACAGTGAATTCAGACGGGAACCTGAGCGGATGAGGAGGTTTACCCAAGAGGCCCGTGCAGCCTCGGCCCTCAATCATCCGAACATCCTCACGATCCACGACATCGGCGAAAACGAGGGTGTTCAGTACATCGTCAGTGAATTTGTCGAAGGCGAAACAATTAGTTCAAGGATTTTACGCGGAAAGCTGCCGGTTTTGGAATCTGTTGAGGTAGCGATCCAGATCGCGTCGGCGTCGGCGTTGGCCGCCTCGCATAGGGCGGGAATTGTTCACAGAGACCTAAAACCCGACAATGTGATGGTTCGCGACGACGGCAGCGTCAAGGTGCTGGATTTTGGCCTTGCAAAAGAAACGCGAAATGATTTGTCAAATTCGGTTGAATTCGACGCTAAAACGCTCGACAGAGTTTCAACCTCGCCCGGATTGATCCTCGGCACTCCGCAATATATGTCGCCCGAACAGGCCCGAGGCTATCAGCTTGATGCCCGGTCAGACATATTCAGTCTTGGAATCATCATTTTTGAAATGGTCACGGGCCGGCCTCCGTTTCGGGGCAACAGTATGGCGGATACAATAGCCGCGATTCTTACCAAAGAACCAAAGATGCTCGAAGAATATCTGGACGATCCGCCTTTAACGCTGATCCGCATAGTCCAGAAGACGCTTCGAAAGGACAAGAATGAGCGCTACGGAACGATGGATCACCTGCTTTCAGACTTGAAAGATCTTAAGCGCGAGCTTTTGGCGGAATCTTTTGGCGGTCGAGTGACGGGAGGAACAGAAGTACGGGCCACGGTTCACCAGACGACGGCCACCCCAACTACCGAGCGGTTGGTAAGTTGGAACAGGGCGTTTATTCTTCTGGCCGTCTTAGGCCTGGGTTTAACCGTCTGGTGGTTGTCGGGAGCATTACGACCCAATGAGCCTCATGGTTCGATGCGAAGTGTGCCGATCACAAGCTGGAGCAGTGGTTCCGGCGAGCTAATCGCGGCCGCATCCTTTTCCCCGGATGCCAAAATGGTCGCGTTTGCCGCGACCAAATCAGGTTCGACGGAGATATGGGTAAAGCCGTCCGCGGGCGGCGACGAAATTCAGGTAACCAAAAACGAGTTCTATAACCAATATCCGGTTTGGTCCCCAAATGGGCAGGAAATAGCATTCTTTTCCAGCCGGGGTGACAATCGCGGGATTTGGCGGGCTTCATTTACCGGCGGTGCTCAGGTCCAAATGGCAGGCGGTGTTGGGCCGACAACACGGCCAGTTTATTGGTCGAAGGGGAAGATCTATTTTCAGGAAAGTGTAGAGCTTTTTACGGTGGACGAAACGTCAGGCGAACAAAGGAAGATTACCGACTTTGGATCATCAGGATTAAAGCCGAGGGTCATCGAAATCTCAGCGGACGAATCGAGAATTGCGTATTCGATAAAGGACAACGATGTCTGGCGGCTCATGGTAAAACGGCTTGACGCCGAGACTTCGGAAGAGATTGCGGCTTCAAAGTTCCAGTTTGATCACTTTGCCTGGCACCCCGACGGCGAAAGGGTCATCTTCAGCAATTCAATTGAAGGCTCGTATCAGGTATTCGAGGCCGCTGTTGGTCGTGCTGATCCGGTACAAATCTCGAACGGTAACCTTGATTTTTTTGTTCAGGATGTCTCATCTGACGGTTCGAAGATCTTGTATGGCTCCGCAAGCGAAACGTCCGATTTGTGGATGATCGATCAGCAGGATTCAAAGGAATCAGTCATTGCAAATGATGTCGCCGCCGAATTCTGGGCGGATGTTTCACCTGATCGAACCAGCGTTGTGTTCCAGTCGGTGAAGCACGTCGATCGGCCGTTCGGAGGTTCTGTAATTGTAAAGCCTCAGATCGGCGCCCCAATCACGGTTTCAGCGGCCGGCTTTTCGCCGGTTTGGTCTCCGGACTCAAAATGGATCGCATATTTCAAAAGGACAGACGAAGGGATGGATATATGGCGCGTGAGGCCGACCGGCGATGATGCCGCAAAGCTTGCGGACGGTGCGGTCAACGTTCCGGGTTATATGGTCACACCGTATTTGAAGATCGGGACTAACCATTTGAGTTGGTCGCCGGACGGTGCGTCGCTAGCATACTCGTTGCGGAATGACGGCATCTCGAATATCTGGGTTGCCAGCAGCGTGGACGGATCGGGGAAACGGCAGCTTTCGCTTAACAGCAAAGCAACCGAGACATATTGCTGCCCAATATGGACGCGGGACGGAAAAGCCGTTTTGTTTACTTCGGAATATTCGACCGATGGACCGCCGCGGCAAACTACCTACCGGA
>JANNGV010000276.1:0-4653 GCA_031404055.1 Chloracidobacterium sp. | reverse complement strand
ATCTTATCCAGTTCCTCAAGTCGCCAAAACTTTATGTACCCAGGTTCGTCTGACGTAAAGCACTCAACAATTCCGTTCGTTTCAATAAACTCAAGGTACTGTGGTGGGAGTTGAAATCGCATCCGATTGACTATGACTTCTTAGTAACTACCATCAGACCATCCCGTATCGGCAGCAGCACATTCGACACGCGATAATCGGTGAGCACCATCGTGTTAAATTTGTGCAGCGCCGCTGCGTTCTCGTCATCGCCAGGATGGAGCACTTTACCGCTCCAGAGGACGTTGTCGGCGATGATGAAACCGCCGGGGCGAACTTTGTCGAGGATGAGGTTGTAGTAGTTGGTATAGTTAGGTTTGTCCGCGTCGATGAAGACGAGGTCAAAGGTTTCGGGCAGCGTCGGGATGATGTCAACGGCGTTGCCGAGGTGGAATTCGATCTTGTCGGCGTAAGCCGACTTTTCGACAAATGAACGTGCCACCTTATTCGTGTCTTCCTGTATGTCTAATGTAATTACTTTGCCGCCGTCGGCTAGGCCTTCCGCGAAACAGAGGGCCGAATAGCCAATATACGTGCCGATCTCAAGCACGACCTTCGGCCGGATCATTTTTGAGAACATCGCGAGGATGCGTCCCTGGACGAAGCCGGACAACATTGCTTTGTCTTCGAAATGTGCGTAGCAATGTTCGCGAAGCTCTCGAAGAACATCGCTTTCGTCGGATGTGTGCTTCTCGGCATAATTCTGAATTTCGTCTGTGAATATCATAGGTCTACTCTAACTAATCCTCTTTTTATCGCCATCGTCGCGGCCGATGTGCGGTCGGACACGCCAATCTTTCCAAAAATATTCTGAATGTGCGATTTTACTGTGTTCTCCGAAACGTCCAATGCGAAAGCGATCTCCTTATTCGACATTCCGCCTACGATCATTCGCAGAACGTTCGATTCGGCTGGTGTCAGTTCTTCCTGGCCGATGCTTTCGCTCAGGATGGCCGAGATCTCGGCGGGGATGAATTTTCGGCCCGCGTTCACCGTTCTTATCGCTTTGATAAGATCAACGGGTGACACGTCTTTGCAGATGTAGCCCAACGCTCCTTTTTTCAAGGCCTTTGTTATCTCGGCGTCGCCGGCGTGTTCGGCTAGAACAATGATCTTTGCCTTTGGGTCGGTGATGAAATAATTATCGAGGTCGTCGATCGAGCAGGAGTTAGGAAATCGGAGGCCGAGGATTGTGACGTTTGGTTTGAGTTCGCGAAAACTGCTGAAACCGTCAGCGGCATTGTCTTTTTCGCTTATGATCTCGATATCCGGTTCGTTCGCGATAACCGTACGCACACCGATGCGGGTGAGCGGCTGGTTTTCGATGAGAAGGATTCGAATGCTTTCCGGCATAAATACTTTGAACGCGGATTTGGCCGATCAAGCGGATGAACGCGGATAGGACATTCTATTGATAAAGTTGCACAGTTGTCTTTCAAATCCGCACTTATCCGCTGAATCCGTTAAATCCGCGTTCTAACTATCGTTATAGAGCGACGCCGTGAATTCGACGATCGGCCGGATCAGGTCGGTATCGTAATTGGTTTTCACACCTTGCAGAACCGCCGTTATTCGCTCCAAGCCCATGCCCGTATCTACCGAAGGTGCGGGCAGCGGCGTCAGTTGGAACGAGCCGTCCGGTTCCTGCGTGCGGTTGTACTGCATAAAAACAAGATTCCAAATCTCCATCGTCGTGTCGCCTTCGCCATTGACCCATTTTGGGTGATTCAGCTCCGGATCTTCGGGGTCCTCGCCCATGTAATAATGGATCTCCGAACACGGCCCGCACGGGCCGGTGTCGCCCATCTGCCAGAAGTTGTCCTTGCGGCCAAAACCCAATACACGCTCGGGTTTGGCACCGGCTTTTTCCCACAAAGCGCGTGCTTCGTCATCCGGCCCGACCTGATCGTCGCCTTCGAAGACGGAGAACCAGAGCCGCGATTCTTCAAGCTTTAATTCGTTTACGAGCAAATCCCATGCAAATCGTATCGCGTCTTCCTTGAAATAATCACCGAACGAAAAATTGCCGAGCATTTCAAAAAACGTATGATGCCGTGCGGTCTTGCCAACCTCGTCAAGGTCGTTATGCTTGCCGCCCGCCCGGATGCATTTCTGCGACGAAGCCGCCCGGCTGTAGTCGCGCTTTTCCTCACCAAGAAAAACGTCCTTAAATTGGTTCATCCCGGCGTTTGTGAACAACAGCGTCGGATCATTCGCCGGCAGCAGCGGCGAAGAATGAACAACCTTATGAGCGTTCTGTTCAAAATACTCCAAAAATTTTCGGCGGACCTCGTTTCCAGTCATAAGAAGTGGACGTTCGATTCAATATATACGGCATTAGCGATGTTTTCAGATGCGAAATGCGTTTGCCTACCTATCATTCTGCGGCAAAAGGAATATACGGTCAAACTGCTTCGGTACCTGGCAATCGAGCGTTGACTATACAGGGGCTAACCGTTGGCCTCGATATTTTTACTCAATAGAAATATGGTGCCCGCCTCTTGCCTTTCCCAGCTTATTTGCGCGTGGATCAAGGACGCTCGTGACCTGATGTTCGGTATCCCGCGGCCCTTGGCGGAATCGTCGCCCGGATCAAACCGGGTTTGCCCGTCGTCGATGATCGTCATTTGAAAACTTTCACCGCCAGGCACCAAAATTTGCATTTCGACTATATCAGCGTTTGCATGGCGCTTTATATTTGTTAAAACTTCCTGAGCGATCCGGTAGATCTGAAGCTGTACGTTGACGGGAAAGCGTATCATGTCTTCCGCACTGTCAGCGGCGGTAAACTTGTGATTTTCGATCGTATGGCTTAGCAAAAATTCAAGAGCAGCGACAAGTCCGACATTTTCAAGCACGGACGGACTCAGGTCCTCGCAAATACGGCGGATCTCGGTCGAAACGGCTTCGATCTCATTGCGAAACTCCGGATTTGGCGGCGTCAGCTTGTCGCTTGTCATCATCAGATTACGCAAATCGGCCAGCGTCTGATCGTGCAGGTCACGAGCGATGCGGCGGCGTTCGCGTTCGGCTTCGTTGGCCAGATCGAGACGGGCGGAGGCGAGATCACTATTGCTGCGGACGATACGCCGACGTTCGATGACCGCCCAGATCAAAGCGACGACAGCGACCGCCAACAAAATGCCAAGCGCGGAAGCGGTCCATGGAAACGGGGCTTGGGCGACGGAAAATGAAATGGTCAGTGGCTCGGACGAGAGCAGATCACGGTCAAAGGCCCTCGTTTCGATAGTGTAGTCGCCGGGTTTAAGATCGGCCGGAGCATATTGCGGCTCATTCGAGATACGGCTGTTAAGAATTTCGCCACGGGCGTTTTTGAGGAGAAACGCATATTGAAATTCTTCGGGAAATGTCCGGCTGCTTTGTCCGGCTACTTCGACAAGAAGCGATTTTTGCGGATAATCAAGCTCTATTGTCGACCGCAATTCGCCAAGGTCATGCATTCGCTGGCTCAAAATGCGTGTTGGAATGAGCTTTGGTGCAATCAACCCCGGTTTGTAGGTGACCACACCGCGGTTAGTCGCGATCAATAGGCCATCATCTACCGGGAGTATCGAAAACGCCTTTTCCGACGGCAGGCCCTGCTCGAACCCGACTGACGAAACTAGCCAGCCGAATTGCTCGTCGTGCCGGGCGTGCAGCAGACCGCGGGTTGTGGTGGCAGCCCAGACGTCCTCACGGTCGACGAACACATCACGAACATCCTCAGCGTCGATGATCTTTTCGGGTTGTCCGTCCCGAACGCGAAAAACACCGTGTTGGCCCGCGATCCACAAAGTGCCGTCCGCCACAATGAACATTTTCCAGATGGTTCCGCTCTTTAACGCGTCCGGCCCGACTTCGCTTTTGACGGTCTGACCGTCGAAACTGAAGACACCTTTAGCCGCGGTTCCAATCCAGAGCTTATCCTTTCCCGCAACGATTGAGGTCGTAGATTCATCAGGATAAATGACTGGGGGTGAGCCTCCGACCGGATTGAACAATCCGAATCCCCTAGCGCCCGGCGCGATTCGAACGACACCCCGACCAAAGACCGCCGCATAAGTGCGGGACCGGAAATTAGCGAACCCTCGGGTATCGCCGCTTACAATCGATTTTCCCGAAAAGTCGAAAAGTCCGGTCGCGGCTCCAATCATTAGTTCCGTATTATTATGCTCCGCGATAGCATATATTATCTTTCCATCGAAACCCGGAACCGGTTTCCAATCCCCTCCTTCCGAAAGGAAAAGCCCGCGATTCGAGCCTGCCAAGCTCCAGTCTTTTCTCGCGCTGAAAAGGGCGCGAATAAAATTGCTGTTCGCAATGTCAGAAACATTCTGCTGAAACGGCCCGAGGCGGTCGAAGCGGCTGACGCCGCGGTTGGTGCCGATCCACACGACGCCTTCGCGGTCGGTAAAAAGTGTAAAGATGGTGTCGGAACGCAACCCGCCGGACGTATTTTCAAACGTATAGGTCTTTTTCAGCTTGGACTCCGCAATATGAAACAATCCGTATCTCTCGGTCCCTGCCCACAGGCCGCTTTCGTTTGCTTCGAGCGCGAGGACATTGGCGGTGGGCGCGATGACGCGCACTGCCCGAGAACCGCTTTCGGCCATA
>JANNGV010000275.1:0-3849 GCA_031404055.1 Chloracidobacterium sp. | reverse complement strand
CTATTGTTTGAATGATGAAAGGTCGGGATTTTTAGAGCGGAAAAGCGTATGTTGATTTGTAATCATCAGGTCGGCGGTTCAAATCCGTTCACCGGCTCCAGTATTTATAAAGGCTTCAGCCATTTCTGCTGAAGCCCTTATTTTGTAATGTAGCGAGAAATGTAGCGACTATGCGCATTTTGCGAGTTTTTTGACCTCATTTTCAAGCCTTACTGCTTCCATCTTTTTCATTGCCTCGAACTGATGCTTTTCGGTCGGGTGAGCGTAGCGAGTAACCATCTGAATATTTGAATGTCCGAGAAGGGCTTGAAGGGTCACGATGTCTCCGCCTGATTCGATGAAACGGGTTGCGAACGTGTGCCGCAGTTAGGTCTGACGCGGGGCTTCCTGGCGGCGGGGGTTCCGACACTGGTCTTGAGCAAATGGGCGGTCGACGATCAGGCAACGGCCTTTTTAATGAAACAGTTTTACCGCCGATTGATCGGTGGTTCCTCTCCTGCAACGGCCATGCGCGTAGCTCAATGTGAGACGATGAAGAGCTTTCCTCACCCGTTTTTTTGGGCTTCATTTTCGGTTACAGGGAGGCCGTAGAATTATTTTGCTTTCATGTATTTATCCGGCAATGTCAGCCTCTGTTAGTAACAGAGTTATCCACAAAGGCCGAGATGGATGGAAATTATGAGCAACTCTGACTTTCTAGCTACAATGCTGCGAACAATTGTTTTCTCATGTTTAGCGTTGGTTGTTTTTGTTCTGCCCGTACGGGCGCAATCGGAGTATGTAGCGGGCGAGGTCGTCGTAAAGCTGACCGACGCAACTCAACTGGCATCAGTAGCTGCGGAATACAGTCTCGATCCCGCCGCGCTCGATCAGTTCGGTTCGCGGCCGATCTATCGATTAAGGATTCTGGATAGCGCAACGCCGGTACAGAAATCACTGCATCTGGCGGCGACCCGGCAGGGCGTGTCATTTATGCAGAGCCTAATTTTATCACTGCGGCACCGGAAGGCTCTGGCATTTCGTGGGCGGGCGGCATTTCCTGGGCCGGGGGCGATCCCAACGGCGCGGGTGAGGGAAATTGGTTCCGCAACCGTATCCGCCTGCCGGAGGCACACTCCTTTTCGCGTGGAGCAGGTATTACAATCGCGGTACTCGATACCGGTGTTGACCGCACCCATCCGGCTATTGCGGGCAAACTTATCTCGGGATTTGATTTTGTCGATTTTGACGACGACCCGAGCGAAGTGGGCACTCGTTCGACGCACCCGCTTTACGGCCATGGCACCCACGTGACCGGCCTGGTCGCGACGGTCGCTCCGGAGGCTAAGATCGTACCGGTTCGGGTACTTGATCAAAATGGCGCGGGAAATGTTTGGGTGTTGGCTGAAGCGCTCAATTACGCCGCGACGCTTGACCCTGACGGCGACCCGGCGACGGATGACAAGGTGCGTGTGATAAACATGAGCATCGCAACGCGGCGACAGACGGCCCTGCTAAACGACATTATCGACGACATCACCTGCGGTTTCAGCGATGACGATGATGACGATGAAGAAGACGGCGGCCGAGCTTACATCATCACGCAGCGAGCGGAATGTCTGACCGAAGGCCGGGGAGGCATAGTAATTGTCGCCGCGGCCGGCAATAACGGCTCGACCGTGGCGGAGTATCCGGCGGCGGAATCACAAAACATCGGCGGTGTCCTCGCGGTCGCGGCAAGCAATCGTCAGGACAGGCGGGCAGCTTTTTCCAATTGGGGAAGCTGGGTGGAAATGGCAGCACCCGGCGACGGATTGATTAGCCCGGTGCCCGGCGGCGGTTATGGCGTGTGGGGCGGAACGTCGATGGCGTCACCTATTGCAGACGGCCAGGCCGCCCTCATTCGTTCTTACTACCGACAGCGACAGCTCACGGCCACGCAAGTCGTTAATCACATCATTTCGTCTTCAGTTATGGTTGGCGGACAAGTTCCTTTTCGTATCGATGCGGCGGCGGCTCTTGCAAGCGTTCCGTAAGGCAAAGATGCGTTTTGGCATCCGCCGACATTGTCCACGGACGCTTTTTCTTTAGGTTCTGTTGACAGGATGAACAAGAACCGACTTCCGGCCCGGGTTTTCTTATGTCAACACAACCTAGTCAAAACTACACTGATAATGTTACGAAAAAGGCGGTTACTGAAATGAAAAAAATAGGCGCGACAATTTTAACAACGATCGCTGCGGTCCTCGTACTTTCGGCGGTCGACGCAAAAGCTCAGAATTTAACTTGCACGGGCACGATCGGTGCGGTTTTCGCAGACACGGTTAATGTTCCTATTGGGGCCGTTTGCACTCTTCTTGGCACACAGATCCGCGGTGATATTAAGGTTGCGCAAGGCGCCCGGCTCGACGCTCGGAATGTACGCGTCAACGGCAGCATCCAGGCTGAACTTTCCGATCGTGTTGTGGTCCGCTCGGGTTCGCGCGTTAATGGCAGCATTCAAATCAAGAAGGGCAACTTAGCAACTATATCACGGTCGACTGTGCTCGGCGACGTGCAGCTGGAAGAGAACAGCGGTACTCTGACCGTTAATTTCTCCAGTGTTACAGGTGAACTATCCGCCAGTAAGAATTCCGGGGCGATTAACTTTCTTTCCAACACAAATGTGGGCGTGGACATCGTCGCGGAAGAAAACGCACAAAAGATTACCATTACAAATAACCGAACCAACGGCAACATCCAGATTTCAAAGAACTCCGCCGGTATCGTCGTCACAAATAACTTCGCGCGAGGAAACCTGCAGTGCGTCGAGAACCGTCCATTTCAAACCCAAAGTGGGAATAGTGTCGGCGGCAATCTGGAGTGCTCAAACTTCTAGAGAAAACCAAAAATCCGAGCCAGTAGACCGAGTGGTCATTTTTTGTATTTAGACATACCAGAACCAATAGTCAGAGCGAAAACCACGCTTAATGTAATCCAAATCGAACGCGTCTTAACGCGCTCCAAGAGCTACTCCGATTAGATTCCCTTACCAGTTCTTCGGAGCCCGAGTTTTCGCACATCCGACAAACTGACAACCTTCAAAAACTAAGCTCAACCAAAGGCCACTGACTTCAAAACCTTCCATTACAAAAAAGAAGCTGTCCCGAAAACTAGTTTCTGGACAGCCTCTATTTTACAGGATGTAGATACTAGAACGTATTGTAGCCAGCAGCTGGCAGATCGCCGGTCTGTCCCCATTCTTTCGTGGTGATAAGCCGGTTGCCGACCGTCATCATGTAGAAAGTCGCCGGTGTGCCCGGTCGCCATACCGCATAATCTGTCCTGCCGTCACCGTCATAATCGCCCTGA
Source organism: Chloracidobacterium sp. (assembly GCA_031404055.1). Classification (GTDB taxonomy): domain Bacteria; phylum Acidobacteriota; class Blastocatellia; order Pyrinomonadales; family Pyrinomonadaceae; genus OLB17. The sequence continues at coordinate 519 of JANNGV010000275.1, read as the reverse complement.
ACGGTGCGATCGCCAGCAACACCCCAAGTGTCGGAAACGACCGTGCTTCCCACAGTGCCGCTCGGCTCGAAGTCCCACACAAAGAAACCGCCGCTGGTGCGAAATACCGCCAAGTCGGTTTTACCGTCGCCGTCGTAATCTCCAGGAACAATCGAGTCGTTCGATAGTCCAAATAATTCGGTCGAGAATGTGCCGCCCGACAAACGCTTCCAGAATCTGCCGTTGCCGCCGTCGGCACGCTGGATGACGAAATCAGATTTGCCGTCACCGTCATAATCGCCGGGAGCCGGAAAATCTCCGGTTTGGCCCCAATCGACAGCGGTGAACACGGCGCTTGGCGACGTTTTATAGAACCATGTGCTTTGGGCTCCGGACCTGTATACAGCCAGGTCGTCCCTGCCGTCACCGTCATAGTCGCCGACAATCCTGGGATTGTCACCGCTCTGACCCAGCTGTTCTATCCTCATCGTAAGCGTTGCACTTTGGATAACGTAAAATGTTCCTTCCGAGGCACGGTAG
>JANNGV010000274.1:0-2293 GCA_031404055.1 Chloracidobacterium sp. | reverse complement strand
CGCCGCTATCAAAGCAAGCCAGTTTGCAAAGTTTTTCTCTCCGCGTCTCGGTGTCTCTGTGGTAAAAATTCTTCCCAGTATCCAAAGGCTGGCAATCGTCCCCAGCCCAAACAAAGCCGACCCGAATCGGGCCGAAAATTCCGATACGCCAAACAAGTTATAAGCAGCGATTTGCAGCCAGTAAAGCAGTGCCGGTTTCTCAAACCAATGAAAGCCGCCAAGCGTAGGCGTGACCCAATCGCCTCGTTCGAACATCTCTCTCGCAACCTGCGAATATCGCGGCTCATCCGGTCCGAGTAGTGGAATTGTAAGGCCGAAAAAATAGACGAATATAACAACCGCGGCGAAAAGCAGCCATGGCATTGCGGAACGCGGTATGCGGAATGCGGAATCTATCTTTGTCATCTTCCGAAAGTTAGCGGAAAATGTTAAGTATTACCGAATTCAATTTTTGACACAAATACAGTAAATGGAAGAAATCCGCACTCCTCACTCCTCATTCCGCGTCCTGAGGGCTGCCGCGATAGGCGTTGGAAGTCTTGGGCGACACCACGCGCGAAATTACGCTGAGCTTGCCCGCGAAGGCCGCATCGAATTCGCCGGTGTCTGCGATACAAATCGTGAAACCGCCGCTCAAATCGCTGGCGACAACGGCTCGCCTTATCACACCGACTGGCGCGATCTGCTCGACAAAACGGACGTTGTATCGATCGCCACGCCGACCGAAACGCATTGCGAGATCGCCTGTGCATTCCTCGAACGCGGTGTGCACGTTCTGGTCGAAAAACCGATGGCGCTTGCCGTGTCAGAAGCCGATCAAATGATCGCTGCAGCCAAAACATCGGGTGCTAAGCTGATGGTCGGACAACTGGAGAGATTTAACCCCGCGATGGTTGCTCTCCGCCCGCATGTAACGAATCCGCTTTACTTCGAGATCCACCGTGTATCACCTTTCCCGAACCGCTCGCTGGATGTCGATGTCGTGCTTGATGTGATGATCCATGACCTCGACGCCGTCCAGTGGCTGGTCGGAAACGACGTGAAAGTCTCCGAGATCCGAGCCGTCGGTATTCCCGTAATCTCGGACAAAGTTGACGCTGCCAATGCCCGCATAGAATTCGAGAACGGTGCCGTCGCTAACATCACTGCTTCGCGCATCGGCACCGAAAAAATAAGAAAGACGCGGTTTTATCAAACAAATTCCTACGTCGTGCTCGATTACGGAACCAAATTCGCATCGGTCACCTCGCTGAATGCCGAAGCTTCGCATCCGCTGCTAGGAATATCTATTAACCGCCTCGAAATAAACGACGTGGAACCGCTAAAAGCCGAGATCGAAGCCTTTCTGGGAGTAATTGAACGGGATGAGCCACCACCGATCTCAGGCGAAGACGGCCGCCGAGCTGTAGCCCTGGCCGTCGGTGTGCTCGAAAAGATCGAAGCTCATCGCAATCGGTTGAACGTTTAACATGGACTGGAACAAAATAGCCGACTGCTGTTGGCTAACAGCCGTCGGCTATTCTTAAAAAACAGCAGTGATAAGTAGGTGCGTCGGTTTACGCTGTGGCTTCACCGGCCTGCTCGCCGGCCATGCTCTTTATCCATTCTTTTGTTTTGTCGAGCCTCGCTTGTCCATTGGGGCTGTCGAGGATTACCTTTTCAAGATGCTTGAAAGCATTTGGTTCCTGCCATTTCTCCCTTAACGCGGAGAGGAACGGCTCGACTTTCGCAAATATGAACAGGTGTTCGCCTACGGTATCGTTAAACATTTCGGCATCGATCGCGCCGTGATTTACGAGCGCCGCCGCCATGTCCCAGTACGATGTAACCATTCTTAGATAACCGCCCACTTCAGGGTCCATCATCGTTTTTTCCCATTCGTCCGCGCTTGTCGGATTGAATGTCCAAATCCAGTTTCGCGCCTCGCGCATCTTCGTCTCACGACGCAGGTCGTACAGCTTTAAAATCAGATCAGCAGATTCTACTTTGCTCATATATCCGTTACCTCCAAAAAAATATACGTGCAGTTTATTTCCAAAATTATTTGGTGTCAATTAGTCTAGAATAAATTAAGTTGGGTGTAACAAAACCTAGCATCAGCGATAAGCAATTGCACAAACAAATCTCATCATTTTTACAGGAACGGATCGACGCCAATGATTTCCCGTCGGCTGTCTATCTGGTGGCCGAAAAAGGCGAGATTCTTTTTCAGGACGCCCTTGGATATGCGGTGGTCGAGCCGGAGGTGTTTGAGGCTCAATTGGACACAATCTATGATTTGGCGAGCTTGACC
>JANNGV010000273.1:0-2579 GCA_031404055.1 Chloracidobacterium sp. | reverse complement strand
ATGAAAGAATGTACCATTCATGCAACATGATGTCAAGTGAGCGGCTATGAGGATTCCTTTTTGTCGGACGATGCTGGCGACTTTTCAATTAAATAAGTATCTTGCGGCGGCGGCGGCGGTGAGGAGGTTTGCCGTTTTACGGGTGACGCGGTGATGCGGAGAAACACGGGTGAAAAGAAGCTCTTTGTCACACTATGACGCAAGGAGCGGACATTTTTGTCGAATTGATACATCTGCATAACGGCTTTTTGGAGTGTTTTCCTGCTTACTTAACCACTGATCACTAACTACTGGTCACGCTTTATCCTTTATCCTCTCTCCGAACTTTATCCTTTATCCTTTATCCTTTATCCTTATAAAAATGTCCTATCAGGTAATTGCAAGAAAATGGCGCCCGCAGACGTTTGAAGAGGTTACGGGCCAGGAGAACATTACGCAGACGCTGCGCAATGCCCTGGAACACGACCGTCTGCATCATGCGTACCTGTTTTCGGGTGCCCGCGGCGTCGGCAAAACGACAACCGCAAGGCTGCTTGCTAAGGCCCTGAACTGCCACAAAACGGACAAGCCAAACATTCTGCCATGCCGCACGGACGACCCGACAGCGTGCCCGTCATGCCTTGAGATATCCGAGAGCCGATCTCTCGATGTGTTCGAGCTCGATGCCGCTTCGCACACCGGTATAGACAATGTCCGCGAGACGATTCTCGAAGGGATAAACATCAATCCGGCCCGCGACCGGTACAAGGTCTTTATAATCGATGAAGTCCACATGCTTTCGAAGTCTTCGTTCAATGCCCTGCTGAAAACTCTCGAAGAACCGCCGCCAAAAGTGATGTTTATAATGGCGACGACCGAGCTGCACAAGGTGCCGGAAACGATACTTTCACGCTGTCAGGAATTCGAATTCCGGACGATCCCGCTACAGAAAATATTCGACCGTCTTAACCTGATCGCCGAAGCGGAAAAGATCGATATTTCGCCCGATGCGCTGCGTGAAATTGCCCGCTCGGGCGAAGGCTCGATGCGCGATGCTCAGTCGAATTTCGACCAGGTAATAAGCTTTTCGGGCGAGAAAATAGCAGCCTCCGATGTCTCGAACGCCCTCGGCATGGCGAGCGTCGAGATGCTGACGAAAGTGCTGACGGCCATCGCAAATAAAGACGCGAAGCTTACTTTGCAGGTAGTCGACGACTTGGTCGCACGCGGCCAGGACCTGCGAAATTTTGCGCGTGATCTTCTGTCGCTTTTTCGGGATCTGCTCGTCTTTAAGATTGCCGGAAACGATGGAAATCTTGGCGAGACCTCGACACTAAGCAGCGACGAAATGCAGGCGCACGCTGCTCCTTTCACTGAATCGGACCTTGTTCGATTTTTCAATTCGCTCTGCGAAACCGAGACGAAACTAAAGGACGCTACCCAATCGCGGTATGTCATCGAAGTCGGCTTGATAAAGCTAGTCGAAATGCGGAGTGTCGTCGCGATCGAAAAGCTTTTGGAACGTATTGGCAAGCTTGAACAGGCCTTAAATGACGGATCTATGGCCTCTGGGGGCGAGCCACCTACCCAGCGGTCTCAACCGGCGGCCTTCGAAAAAAAAACTCTAATTGACGAACCGAAGCCCGCAGAAACGGATAGTGTAAGCGTTTCAGCGGGAATGCCCATCGATTCGGCGACCGAAGAAGCCTCAGCATCGGTCCCGGAAGAACCGCCGCATTTTTCGGACAGATTTTCTGACGACGAACCTGGCATACCCGAAGAAACTGCAGAAGATCCCGCAATCGCCCTAAAAAGCTACGATCTGAGCTTTCTTGATTCAATCAACCTGCCCTTGCCCGACATTGATTCCGAGGAACTGGAGCATGTCGAGGACGCATGGCTCGATAGCGCATTCGACGAACGCCTGCTTGCCTCCGGCGACGACCTGATGCCGATCCCGGATGCTCCAAACATTGCCGCTGCAGCAATTGGCGGGCGTCGAGATCCGATGACATCAACCAACGGCACTTCAAATGGAGGCGGAACGGCCGTCGCTCCTGCCCGTGAAACACGCGTTTATACGCCGCCTGTTTTCGATGATGAACCCGCCGTCGAGCTGCCCATTTTGTCTGAAGATCCGACCGAGGACGAAATGTTGGCCTACGCAAACGCTCATCCCGTGATTCGAAAAGCCCTTCGCATCTTTCGCGGCAAGATCGTCGAAGTAAAACGGCGCTGACGGAACATTCAACCCACGGCTTTCGTATTCCTTCTAGATTTGGCACAATCAGTGCATACTGAATGAAAATTAACTTTGCCCCGGCAAAACTCAAAATTTCTCAGGCTGTGCTGATCCTGCTGCTAAGTGCCTTCGCGGTATTTGCGCAGACCGACGCTCCATTTTCAATAAACACATCGCCGCTTCCGGCCCCGACAAGCCCGGTTAACGACTACGCCGGTGTTTTCGATCCGGCCGCGAAGCTGCAGTTGGAATCGCGCCTAAAGGAATTTAAGACAAAAACCGGCGTCGAACTCGCCGTTGCCGTCGTAAAAACAACGGGTGACAGGCCGATATTCGATTATTCCCTCGCCGTCGCACG
>JANNGV010000272.1:0-5147 GCA_031404055.1 Chloracidobacterium sp. | reverse complement strand
ATCCGACCCCGAAATTGCCACGCCAGTTGTTGTTTCCGCCGACCGTGACAACGTTGATTACGCCGCCGGTTGCTCCGCCGTATTCGGCTTCGAAACCAGTCGATTTGATTTGGACTTCCTGGATCAGCTCAAACGGAATATCGTTATTTCTCGTTAATATACCAGTGCGAAAGTTTGTCACTTCCTGGCCGTCAACCACGAAAACGTTTTCCGAACCGGACGCACCGTCAATCTGAAAACCACCCGAAAGGGCTTCAGGACGAACGTTTGGAGCGATCTTAAGCAAAGAGCCAAAGTTCGTTCCACCCGGCAAATCCTCAATGATCTGCTTGGTAATGTTTGTGTCAAGTTTCGTGCTCGACTGGTCAATCGCGATTTCGTTGGAGCCGGTTACGTCGACAATGACATCAGTTCCGCCCACTTCCAATTTAGGGCTAAAGTTTGCGTCATTATCAAGAAGCACCGTGACTTTCCCGGAAGAAGTCTTAAAACCCGATCCGGTAGCGGTAATGTTATAAGTTCCGACTGGAATGGACGAAATTCGAAAGAAGCCATTCGAATCGGTGACCGTGGTTTGTGAACCGCCAGCCGTTGAGCCGCTGCTTGTCGCCGTAACCGTTGCGTTAGGGACGACGGCACCGTTCTGGTCCGTGATGGTTCCTTCAATGTTCCCCGTAGTGCTCTGGCCGAATGCCATTGCCGCAAAGCAAAGCACCAACGAGAGAATTCCGGTGATAAATTTGAAGTTTCTATTCATTTTATTCTCCTAAGAATGTAAATCTGATCTAATATGACGATGCAGTGTTGCGAGGTAACGAATATCTTGCAGATATCGAAAAGACCGCATCTACCTGTATGGTTGTAAGCAAATTCAACGCCAGTGATGCTCTTATTTCAAAATTACTTGTAAATAGCTGATATTACTAGGATTAAGCATACGTTTGGCCGGAAGAAAGAATTGCAAAAATAGTAAAACGTGTCCAATTTCCTGAAAATTATTCACTATTTTGGATTTTTAAATTAATTGGCTTAAAAATTCAGAAGATGGCCCAATTTTTCCTTTTTTGTTTTGAGGTAGTGAGCTGCGGGTTCTTCGGCTTCAATTTCGATTGGTATGCGTTCGAATATTCGTAAGCCTGCGGTCTCCAGAGCCCGCAATTTGTCGGGGTTATTCGAGATCACGCGGACCTGACATAGCCCGAGGTCAAACAATATTTCGGCGCATTGCTGATAGTTGCGGGCGTCGATGGCGAAGCCGAGCTGTTCGTTTGCTTCGACGGTATCGGCTCCTTCGTCTTGCAGGGCGTAGGCCCTGATCTTATTGATTATCCCGATGCCGCGGCCTTCTTGCTGTTGGTAAACGATCGCTCCGCGGCCTTCGGCTTCGATCATTTCCATGGCCACCTGAAGTTGCGGGCCGCAATCGCATTTGATCGATCCAAATACATCACCGGTCAGGCATTGCGAGTGGATGCGGACGAGCGTCGGAACATCGGCCTCCATTTCACCTTTGCAGAGAACGACGAATTCCTCATCGCTCGTCAACGAACGATAGCCCGCAATCCTGAATTCGCCGATCTCGGTCGGCAATTTTGCGGTCGCCACTTTTTCGACCGTTACGGAGCGGTCGGCCCAAGGGCAATCGTTATTGGTTTCCGTCAACCTTTGGTCTCCAAACGAAATCTCCATGTCTTTTAAATAATTATAACTCTAATGATGCGGATTGTGAACATTTTCTTGTGGTCTGAACGACTCAAAACGTAGTGAAATGCTAAAAAAAACCATTTGAAGGATCGTTTTCCCTCAAATGGTCAGGTTTATGGGCTTTCGCCTAATTTATTTGTCTTTCGAATCGTCCTCTTCCTTATCTTTTGGTTTATCGGCTGGTTCGTCTTTTTCATTGTGGGCGAAGACCGCTCCATCACTGGTTCCGAATATCTTGGACAAAAGTCCATTCAAAACCGCCGAAACCTTTGAAGGCTCACTTGTTTCCGCCGCCCGGATTATCGCCGGGTTATCGGCAAAGGCCAGGTCGAGCCGGATCAATTCCGCCGTAACATGCCGGCAAAAAGAGCAATCGACCAAGTGGCTCATCATGGGGCGGGCTTCCAGTTCGGACAAATTTCCTTCGGTAAATGCCGCAAGCGAATCATTATCAAGGTGCGGGCTATTTGCCGCAGCGTCCCGTTCAACCGTCGAACGCACCTTCAAATAACGGCCTATCAACCCTTGCATTGTCGCTTCCTGCTTGTTCATTTGTCCCTTGCTTTCCATTTGAATACCTGCCTCCTGTATAGCAGACGTAACAACTGTTTAACATTTGCGTTATTTTTTTCCGCTTAGGAGCGACTCGATATGATTCAATGCGTCCGCCTCAGGTTGTAGACAGATTTCTGAAGAGATTATTGCCGGCGAGATCCTGCGTAGCCAGTCCGATACATATCTCTATCTCCTCGCGGGTCAGGTTGCTTTTTTCCGAAAGCTCGGCACGGAAAAGCTGTAATACACGAGCGTAACTCTTTTCCAGCCAACGCATTATCGTTGATTCGTGGATGCGTCCCGCCGGATTGTCGCTACGTGTTTGCGACTTTCGCTGGAACCAGCCCCGCAGCGGCGACCCCTCGTTTTCCACCAATCGTGCTATCTCGCGAAGCTTCAGATTCTCGACGTGATAAAAAAGTAGAAGCAGTTTTTCGTGATCGTCCAGCGATGCAAATGCCGTTTCGAGCGCTGTCACGGTCGCCTTTCGATAGCGCTCTTTGGTGATATGGTCGATCATCTCGTCCTCACCGCCCGGAGCTGCCTCGGCAAAGCTTGCGTGGGCCATGCCTTCGCCGACGTTCTCGGTCATTTCGTCCAGCGACACCTCGTCGTGGCTTGCGCGGTGCAGATCGACGAGCGAATGCCAGATAACCGTTCGCAGCCACCCGCGAAGCGAACCGCGGCCGCTGTAGGTCGAGAATTTCGAAACGCGTTCACCATCAACGATCTTAGTGCCGTAAAGATCGACATATACCTGATCGATCACTTCCTGAGCGTCAACCTCCGTCTTGGCAAGATGGCGTGCCACACGCTCAAGATACGAACGATGCTGCTGATCGAATTCCCACCACGAGCGCTCATTGCCGTTGGCGCATGCGAGAGCAAGAAAAAGATCATCAGCCTGTATTTGTTCCAGAAATTGATTAACATCGGCGGAACCCGGCTGCTCGTCGGACGCGGAAGCCAGATATTTATCTACGGTCTTTAGGAGCGAGGCTTTAAAAGAATCGAGGGTGACGCCGAAGTTCGGTGCATTTTCGGTGCAGCGGGCGAACATGTCATCGATCATGGCACGGCTTTCAGTTGTCAGAGTGTCGCTCATTTTTGCTTCGGTCGACATTATTGACAGACAGTATAAACAAAAGTGCCTATTTATTCTAGTTATTGTTTAGTTTAGTTGAGGGCCAATTTGTGTTGGTATTGGTACCGAAGCTTCCTTTGTCGGATCTGTGGGTCCGGCGCCTTTGGTTTTCGCCTACTATCATCGTAATAATCTCCGTTTGATACAAGAACACAAGACAATCACCATCGAAAATACTGCATCTCACGACCCAGCGCCCGCGATAACTCCGGGGGAACGATCTCCTTCAATTCTAGGCGTTTTCTCTTCGGCGTACTGAAGCTGGTAAAGCCGCCAGTAGAGGCCGCGTTCGGTCAGTAGTTCGTTATGCGTTCCGCTTTCGCGAAGCTCCCCGTGATGGAACACCATGATGCGGTCGCATTTCTGAATGGTGGACAACCTGTGAGCGACGACCATCGACGTCCGGTGTTCCATGACACGCTCGACCGCCTGCTGGATTAACTGCTCGGTTTCGGTATCGATTGAGCTGGTAGCCTCATCAAGAATAAGGATCGTTGGGTCAAAGGCGAGTGCGCGGGCAAACGAGATCAGCTGCTTTTGCCCGACTGAAAGCCCCGCACCGCGTTCGTGGACTTCGAACTTGTAGGTCTTGTCCAGATTCTGAATAAACTCGTCGGCGTGAACTTCCTTTGCGGCCCAACGGATCCGCTCGTCGTCGATCTTGTCGTTGCCAAGCCTGATGTTATTCTCGACAGATCCGCTGAACAGGAATACATCCTGCAAAACAACCGCGAAATTGGAACGCAGATCGTGCAGGTCCCACTCTTTTACATCGACGCCATCCAGCAATATTGTGCCTTTCTGCACATCATAGAAGCGCATCAACAGGTTTGTTATGGTCGTCTTTCCAGAACCCGTGTGTCCCACGAGAGCTATGCTTTCGCCGACATTTATCTTGAACGATGCGTCTTTTATCACCCAATCTTCGTCCTTGTAGGCAAACCAAACATTGCGAAACTCGATCTCGCCGCGAGCTTTTCCAGTCTTTTGCGGCACGTCCGGGCTTTTTATTGCTATGTCCAAATCGAGCAGAATAAATATCCGGTGAGAGGCGACGATTGCCGCCTGCAGCACATTAAATTTGTCGGAAAGGTCGCGGATCGGTTGAAACAACTGGAGAGAATACTGAATGAATGACGCCAAAATGCCAATCGTTAGACCAGCCCCTGCGGCCGAAATCCCGCTTATGCTTCCAAATCCGAAAAAGAAAATGACGACCGCAATCCCCACGGCGCCTATGAAATCGACCAGCGGATAAAATATCGAATAGTAATAGATGGTTTCGATGTTGGCGTTACGATAGTCGTCATTAATATCGTGAAAACCTTTTTGAGCTTTATCTTCAGCGTTCAAAAGCTGAACCGTCTGTGCTCCCGAGATGTATTCCTGCAAAAAGGCATTGAGCTTTGCGTTTCGCGTCCGCACGCGGTCAAAGCCGTTTCGGGCGTGTTTGCGAAACCAGTTTGTCGAAGCAAAAAGCAAGGGCACCGTCACAAGCGATACGATCGCGAGCTTCCAGTCCAGCCAGAACATCATTCCGATGATGGCGAATATAACGACCAAATCGCCGAGCACATCTATCACGCCCGATGTAAAAAGCTCATTGAGAGCATCGACGTCACCGGTCAGCCGCGTCATCGTCCGGCCCACGGGATATTGATCGTAATAGGCAACTTCTTGCTTTTGTAGCTTGGTAAAGAGCTCAGTTCGCAGGTCAAACATAACTCGCTGGCCGACCGTGTTG
>JANNGV010000271.1:0-4076 GCA_031404055.1 Chloracidobacterium sp. | reverse complement strand
GAAGTTTCATATGGGCGGCGATCCCTTCCATACCGACATCGCGCGGCTAAAGGCGGGCGGCATCACCGGCGAATTTTTCTCCATTTATGTTTCGGGCAGCACGATGAAAACCGGCGGTGCCATGCGGCGTGCAATGGACATGATCGATGCGACGAACCGGGAAGTCGAGAGAAACCCGGGCAGCTTAATTTCCTGTACAACGGCGGCCGAAATCCGCAGGGCGAAAAAGCAGAATAAGATCTGCATCCTGATGGGAATTGAGGGCGGTTATGTTATCGAAGATTCGCTTTATGCTTTGCGCAATTTCTATCGCCTCGGCGTGCGGTACATGACGCTCACGCATAACGTCGCCACAAACTGGGCCGACGCCCACCGTGACGAAAAGCACAATGGCCTGACCGATTTCGGCAAAGAGGTCGTCCGCGAAATGAACCGCCTCGGGATGCTGATCGACATCTCGCACGTTTCTGTCAAGACGATGAACGACGCGCTAGATGTCTCAACCGCACCTATCATCGCGTCGCATTCGTCTGCACGCGGAGTCAACGATCATACCCGCAACGTCCCTGACGAAGTTCTCAAACGCGTCGCTAAAAACGGCGGCGTCATGATGATCAACTTTTACCCTTCGTTCCTGGACGCCCGCACGAACAAGGAAGAGAACGAACGTTCTGCCCGGCTCCGCGATCAGGTTACGGCTTTACAGGAACAATACAAAAATGATCGGGGGGCGTTCGACGAGGCGATCCGAAAGCTGGAGGAAGCCAACCCGATCTATATTCCGACCTACGCACGAATCGTCGATCATATAGATCACATGAAAAAGATCGCAGGCATCGACATTGTCGGCCTCGGATCGGACTTCGACGGCGTCCCATACCTTCCGGCGGGAATGAACGGCGCCGAAGATCTGATTTTGGTGACTTATGAAATGCTGAAGCGCGGCTACACCGAACAGGAAGTCCGCAAGGTACTTGGCGAAAACTTCCTCCGTGCATTTGCGAAGGCCGAACAAGTCGCCGGTTCGCGCCAGATCAGCGGGCAGGGAAGTTTGACGAAGATCAAGTAATATAGGTTACTGAAGAACACGTTTAGAGGCGGGCTTGCCCGCCCTTTTGTATTTGACGACCTGCTATGGATTCGCGTTCTTTTCTACTTGACTGCATCGCCGAACAAGCGTATAAATCATCCATCTTCCAGTACACTCGGGCTCCCAGGGCCACGGGCGGGCGGCTGTCAAACGATGCGGCAGCGGTCGGTTTTGCTCACGTTACGCATCTCTTATTCTGAGAGAGGAAAAATGTATGCGCAAGATTCTGATTGTTCTGTCGACGCTTATCGCAGCGTCGCTTTTGCTTACTTCGTGCGATTCGGGTGCCGGAAACACCGGAAATGCCGGAAATAAGCCCTCAAACGCCGTGAATTCGGCTAACAATGCGGCCGCCGCACCGACAGCTAATGCCGCGGCGATCGAGACAGATCTCAAAAAGCTGGTAAATGAAACCGCCGCTGCCCTGGCAAAAAACGACGTTGCCACGCTTGAAAAGACATATGCCGACAATTATATGTTGGTGAATTTGGACGGTTCAGTGCAGACCAAGGCCGAACGGCTTGCCTCGTTTAGGTCGGGTGAAACCAAGTTTGATTCATTCGTGTACGACGAAGTGAATGTACGCATAAATCCTGAAGGCACAGGAGCAGTCGTTATCGCAAGGGCCATGGCGAAAGGAATGAATAAGGGCAAACCGATTGCTGACGGCTCAATTCGCGTAACGCAGGTCTGGAGTAAGACAAAGGATGGTTGGCGGCAAGCCAGCGGACACGCGACACCGATCACCGCCACCTCGGCAAGTTCGACGACAGCGAATACGGCAAACGCGAATAAGCCCGCGATGGCAAACACAGCGGCAAACACGAATAGGTAATTTTTTGTAGTTTAGGCGGAAGATATTAAATTCTCCCGCCTTTTTGTTTCGTTCGAATAATTTCGAGCGATCCTCCGAAAATCATGGAGAAGTTCGATGAAAAAGTTAATTTTGACGGTTTTGTTTATCTGCACGGCTTCTGTCGCGGGTTCGGCACAGTGCGGTGATGCGGACAAGAAATCCCTCGAAGCGTTTGATGCCGCTTGGACAAAGGCCGGCCAGAACGGCGATAAAGCGGCTCTGATGAATATTTACGCGGACGATTACGTCGGATTTCCCGCGATGCAGGCCAAAGGCCCGGCAATCGAGGCGACGATGGCGACTTTCGAGAGAAACAAAGCTAATCCACCGATGGCGACGACAACGGCTGACCACTATATGATCTCCTGTACCCCGGTTTCGGCAACGATCACGCATCGCAACAGCGCAACGACAAAAGGAGCCGACGGGAAGGATTGGACCACTTATTCCCGCAGCGTACATATTCTAGAAAAACGCGGCGGAAAATGGCAGGTGGTCAGTAACGCCGGCAACGCATTAGACGATAATGCCACCCTCTGGTATCTCGAACAGGATTGGAACAACGCGCTAATGAAACGCGACCGGACATGGTTTGAGAAAAATTATGCGTCCGATTTCAGCGGCATCAGCAGTACTTCAGCAAACATTTCGAATAAATCACAGGAAATCTCGGACATCGTGAATGACAAGGGCCTGGAACTTACCGAGACCACCGATATGAATATTCGTGTTGAAGGCAATATGGCGGTCGTTACCGGCATTTTCCGAACCAAAGGAAAAGACGACAAAGGCATTGCTTATGATCGGCGGGCGCGTTATACGGATACCTGGATAAAGCGCGACGGCCGCTGGCAGGCCTGGGCGTCACAGGGAACATTGATTCAGCAACCGGTGAGTACGGCGAAGAATTAATTATGAAAGAGCTCGCATTCAAGCTTTGGCGTCCAGTCCGAACCTGGCAATTACGTGCTAAAGCTTGAACACCGAGCAGTTAAAATTTTCCCCGCTTCTGAGCTGAAGAAAGCAGGGTCTAGAAATACTCACTACGACAGCAAAATTTTCGGCTTTATCCGTTCCCTGTACAGTCGAAGATATTAGCCGGAAACTTGAGATGGCGAAGAAGAAAATAGGTGAGCTTCCAAACTTAGTTCGTCGGCGCCGACTTTAGATTCCAGGTTGTCTTGGTGGAGGCGAGTATGAAAAAGAAGTGTTCCGCTGCCCCGATCACGGTCGTTTCGCTGAAGTGCTTTTTGTTAAACGCCTTAATTGCTTTATTTTGTTTTTTCGCCGTGACGGCCCAGGTCAAAGTTTTGCCGGTTACTGGCCAGACCAAAGACGTCATTGTTTCGAGTAGCGGAGTTCAGGAAGGCAAGCTCTCGGGATGCGTCGCCGATGTCTGCTCGATGGACAACGTATCGATAAGACGGTCGAAGATCGTGTGGATCGGGCTGAATGTCACCAACAAGACGCCGCCCACACCCACCGATCCGACGCGCGATGAGGTCCGTTATCACGATGGCTCGGTTCATCCAGGCCGCATGAGTGCGATCAATGGGTTATACGTTGTAACCGACCGCGCACGACATCCGCGGGCGATGGTGGCGTGGGTCTATCTTTCGCCGAAGGGAAGGACATCGGACACCGGCCCGCCCGGCGGAACTCCGTCTCCAACCCCAACCCGGACACCAACGCCAACCCCGAGCCCGACGCCCGGCTCCACGCCCGCCCCGGGTCCGGTGCCGACCGGCCGGCGCGGCGGGTTATGGACCGGAACGGTCACCAGACGCCAAGACCTCTTGATACAAAACGTAAGGGGGCCTTTATATCATTTGACGACGATCGAGGGTATCCGCCTGCGCGAATATGTGGATTCACTCTGGATGACGGTGCCCGGAGGCCGCCGGTCGATCGGTACCGCTACTTATTTCGTCGTTGAGGGCGGCAGGGTGAGGACGCAATACAGAGGCAGACAAGAATCCGGGGGAGTATTGTGCACCAACACTGGCGATGGATCGACCACGCTCCTGCCGGAATCGGCCGGATCGCATATTTATAAGATGAATTCGAACGTCGATACGACCCCGGCGGTGGGGTGGAACATCCCGTCCGGCCCCGGCGTTTACGTGATCG
>JANNGV010000270.1:0-1572 GCA_031404055.1 Chloracidobacterium sp. | reverse complement strand
CGCCGTTCAAATGAGCGTCCAGCAGAACTCGATGCAGATGAATACAACCGTCTCCAAGGATAAAAAGAGGGCCGCAAAAGAGCGAATTCTGGTTGACGATTCGCGGAACAATCAGTTTTTTGCAAACAAGAATTTCTTCAATCAGAGCAATGTCTGGGTTGATTCCGAATTTTCGACGGAGGCCAAGCTGCCTGAGATCAAGTTGAAGTTTGCGAGCGAAGAGTATTTCAAGCTAGCTGCATCGGATCGAGAATAGGCGCGATACTTTTCGCTCGGCGAAGAGGTGGTGGTCGTTTGGAGAAATCAGGTCTACCGCGTTTCGAAGTGAGGGGAAAATAGGCAAAAATCCGTCGTGACGAGCGTAGGATAAGGTGATTTGTGACAGAAAAAAGGTTATCCTGTTTTTTGTCACAGTCGCCTTTTTTTATTTGTTGGGAGGGCCGTAAGTGTCGTATTTAAGCACAATTCTGCAAGCTTGTACCGCCATCGTTTTGACTGCCGGATTCGTTTGCGCGCAAATCGGCTGGAAGGCCCATTCTACCGATGTCAAAGGCGATTTGGTAACAATTTACTTTACATCTTCGGCAAAGGGCTTTGTCGCCGGTGACAACGGATATCTGGCCTCTACCGTTGATGGAGGCAGATCCTGGCTTAAGTATCCGCTAAACACAACCGAAAATATCAACGAGATATATTTTCGTAATGAGAAGAACGGCTACTTAGTCGCTGGAAAGAAATTGTATCTAACGAGCGACGGCGGCGAGTCATGGCGGGAAACCGTAATATTTAAGGCGACTGATTTTAAGAACACCACGCCGACGCTTTTGAGCATCCGATTCGCCGATAAAAAGCGCGGCCTGGCAGTTGGTTCGGTCCTGAATCGAAAAGGCGACGCGGTTTTGGATTCGCTTGTTATGCGAACCGAAGACGGCGGAGCGTCATGGAACCGCATCATCATGCCGACAAAAGCAGAGCTGTTTCACCTCGATTTCAACGGCAGTTCGCACGGATGGATAGTCGGTGACAAGGGCCTGATCCTTGCCACGGTTGACGGCGGCTCGACTTGGCGTGTACAAAACTCTGGCACGGACAAGGCTTTGTACAACGTCGATTTCCGCGACGACGACGAAGGTTACGCCGTCGGCGAAACCGGTACGATACTCCGAACCGAAAACGGAGGCTCAGTTTGGGAAAAGGTAAAAACCGCATTTCCCGGCACATTTATGCGTGTCGATTTTGCCGACGATAAAAATGGCTGGATCGTCGGCCACCGCGGCATCATCCTTCGCTCTTCAGACAAAGGCCGAAGCTGGATCCGAGCCGAAAGTTCCACCGCCAAAAACCTCTATGGCCTCTACATCGTAAAAAAATACGGCTGGGCCGTAGGTGCCGGCGGCTTGATCCTTGAACATTTGAAGTAAAAATCTAAATTTTTAGTAGAAAATAACGCTTTTTCGTTAACAGTTTTGTAAAGTTGTGATATCTTACATCATTATTTCTACTCGATAGTCCCGTTTTCATCAGGGATCGTTATATCTAAAATCTGTTTTTGGAGGAGTTAAAATGGGTAAC
>JANNGV010000269.1:0-2588 GCA_031404055.1 Chloracidobacterium sp. | reverse complement strand
GACAAAAGAGTTCTGATTACCGTTCATAATTATATTATCAAGATTAGCTATCTCATTCTGATTTCTCTTCACTCTGCGTCTCTGCGTCTCTGCGTTGAAAATTCCCATTCTCATTATCGATTCCCTCCGTCAATCACGAATTCGGCTTCGTCCCTTTCACCTCTGCGTCTTTCGGCGGGTATTCGAGGCGGCGTTCCTCCGGTTCCCGGGGCTTTATTTACGTCCAGCTTTTCTAGCGCCTCACGTTCCTTTGCCATTTCAGTCCGTTTTTGAGCATCAACCGCGCGGTCGAAAAAGATCTCGCCTTCGATCATCGTTATATCGGGCCGCGAGAATGAGCTGAACGGATGCGCGGTCCATATCACCAGATCTGCATCCTTTCCCTGCTCAACCGAGCCGGTCCGCTTATCGATGCCAAGCTGTTTCGCCGGGTTGATCGTAATCATTTTCAACGCATCTTCTTCCGGAACGCCACCGTATTTCATAACCTTCGCCGCGTCCAGGTTCAACCGCCGCATACGCTCGTCCGAGTCGGAATTGATCGACACATTTACGCCGTTCTTCCACAAAATATAAGCGTTATACGGGATCGCGTCATAGGCTTCAAGTTTATAGCTCCAACTGTCGGTAAATATCGAAACGCCCGCGCCGTGCTTTGCGATCTCGGGTGCTATCTTGTATGCCTCAAGCCCGTGCTGAAGCGTGCCGACCTTAAAGCCGAACTCTTCGGCCATGCGCAAAATGTTCAAGTGCTCGTCCGAGCGGTAGCCGTGGCAATGAACGATACGTTTTCCTTCCAAAATTTCGACCAGCGGCTGCAACTCTTCATCGGTACGCGGCGGTATCTTTGTCTTTTTTGCCCGAAAATCGTCCCACGCCTGCTTGTAGTCGCGTGCCCGCCGAAACGCGTCGCGGATCGTCTCCATCGTTCCCATTCGTGTTCGCGGATACCGCACCGTTTGTCCGGGCTGCGGCGCAAAGCTGGCACGCTTCACGTTCTCGCCCAATGCAAACTTAATACCCAGCGGAGCACCCGCGACAGGATAATCCTCGACCGGCCGGCCCCATTTGAACTTGACGGTAGTGCTTTGCCCGCCGATCGGATTTGCCGATCCATGCAGAAGCAATGCAGTCGTCACGCCGCCGGCCAATGCGCGATAGATCGCGATGTCCGACGGGTCGAGCATGTCGCTCGTCCGCGTCATCGATGTGACCGACAATGCCCCTTCGTTAATCGCACTGAGCATAGTGTGCGAGTGAGCGTCGATAATCCCAGGCGTTACAAACTTTCCGGCAGCGTCGATAATTTTCGCACCGCTCCCCGCCGAAAGGTTCTTGCCGATCCGCGCGATCTTGCCGTCGCGGATCAGTATGTCCGTGCCTTCAAGCGTTCCGCGAGTCGCCGTGAGAACGGTTGCGTTCTTGATCAGAACTTCTCCCCTCGTCTGAGCCATTGCGGAAATTGCCAGACAAACTGTTATCAATAGGAAGCCGGATATTATATTCATACTTTTTGTGATCGTATTTTGCGTTTGCAAATAACTGGGATCATCCGATAGCCAAATACTGTCAGCCAGATGTAAGAGTTTTGTATTTCTGCCTCTTCTTTGTGTTCTCTGTGTCTTCCCTTTGTGTCCTCTGTGTCAAACAATTCCTTAACACAAAGACGTGCTCCGACCAATTAAGGATTCTTCGTTCCCGTGATCGGAACCGCGCCCTGCGGCGAATCGACCGTGCCGGATAATTGATT
This sequence comes from Chloracidobacterium sp., assembly GCA_031404055.1. GTDB lineage: Bacteria > Acidobacteriota > Blastocatellia > Pyrinomonadales > Pyrinomonadaceae > OLB17. The sequence goes on along the minus strand of JANNGV010000269.1, from coordinate 838 downwards.
TCCGGTGACGGTCGCCGTGACCGTAAAATCGATGGTCTGGCCGCCGAACACCACAGTTCCGCCGAAACTCATCCCCGTGGCCGTAACACGTCCGTCTTTGATCGGCGACGTGCCAAGCTCGGTGACCATCGTGCCGGATAAAGTCGAGCCTTGCTGAGTAAGATTTAGTGTGCCGGTCAAAGCCTGTCCGGGAGCCTGGATCGTAATCGAATATGTTCCGCCCACATTCGGCAGAGCCGCTGCCGGCGTACCATCCGGCCTCGGCCCGCGTCCGCCCGGTCCCGGAGTAATTGCCGGTGGTTTCGGCTCGAATACCTTGCCGTCAATAAAAACGTGCGTGATCGTTTTCTGCACGCCGAAAAGGTCGCCTTTGACGACCGTCAGGTTTGCGATCTTTCCTGTCTCGACCGAGCCAAGTCGGTCACCGACGCCAAATATCTCGGCAGCACCAAGCGTCATCGCTCGAACAGCAGCATCCTTCGACAATCCGTTTTCAGTCGACTTCACCGCGTTTGCCAGAAAATCATTTATGCTCGTCGCTCCGCCGCCCTGAAAAGCAAATTTAACTCCGGCCGCCGCCAGCTTACCCGCAGTCTTCGGCGTTTCGGCACGAAAGCGGAGTGTGTCCAGGCTCTCCGGATCGGCATCCGGTGAAGCCGTGGCAGTTCGCTTCGGAAAATTGAGCGATAGAAGCACTGCCGCGTCCTGTGCCTTCAACCGGTCGGCAAACTTTCCCGCTTCCTGGCCCCCCGAAATTATAGTGCGTAGGTTATATTCCTTTGCCAGATCAAGCGCACGGACTATTTCATTCTCGCGATTGGCGGTAAATACTACCGGT
>JANNGV010000268.1:0-2726 GCA_031404055.1 Chloracidobacterium sp. | reverse complement strand
AACACGCAATCGAATTGTCAGTTTTGAACAGCCGGTAAAAGCAGGCCGATTAAAATTGCGATTATTGCAATAACTACCAATGAATGATGGGTTGGAAACATAATATCGATTCTCCGTTTTATGAATACAGACTTTGCTGTCTTTTTTTTAATCAACTCGGTCTTAACTGGTTGACGAAACGCCGGAAAGATTTTGCGTAGACTTTGCTTTCTTCTTTTCTTTGCGTAAAACTCCTTTGTGTGCAAACGGAGCTGACAAGATCACCGGAAACAGCCGCCGGGTTCGTAAAACGCGGCGGTATTGTCGCGTTTCCGACCGAAACCGTTTACGGCCTCGGTGCCGATGTGTTTGATGAAAAGGCGATCGCCAAGATCTTCGAGGCAAAACGGCGGCCGGCCGATAACCCTCTGATTGCCCATATCGGCGACCTCGATCAACTGGCGGGATTGATCATAGAATTGCCGGATGCGGCCCGGCGATTTATCGACGCGTTTTTCCCCGGACCGCTTACGCTTGTGCTAAGAAAGTCTGGCGACGTTCCGCTGATTGCGACCGCCGGACTCGACACTATCGGCGTCAGAATGCCGGGAAATGCAGTGGCGCAGGCGTTTCTAAAAGGCTGCGGCATGCCTGTCGCGGCCCCGTCGGCAAATATATCCGGCCGCCCGAGCCCGACGACATGGGAAGCGGTTTATGATGATCTAGACGGAAGGATAGACTGCATTTTGCAGAGTGAAGCGACCGTAATAGGCCTGGAATCAACCGTCGTTGATTGCACTTCGGGCGATCCGGTCGTGCTTCGATCAGGAGCAGTTTCGATTGAATCGCTGCGCGAAATAGTTTCTTCAACACAACTACACAAGCCCGATCAAACCGAGATAGCCCGCAGCCCGGGACAACGACATAAGCACTATTCACCAAATGCTAGAGTGGTAATAGTCGGTGCCGGATTCGAAATGCCGAGTTCAGGATCGAATGCATTCATCGGCATTGAAAGCCCTGTCGGGCACTCGGATAGTGTAAGGATATGCGGCTCCGCGGAAGAGTACGCACGCTCGCTGTTCGCCTTTTTTCGCGAATGCGACAAGCAAACTATTCAAACGATCTATTGCCAGGCGGTCGAAGAAAACGGAATCGGCGTCGCGCTTATGGACAGGTTAAGGCGTGCAGAATCAAGATAAACAGGTTTTGACCGCGAAATACGCGAAAAAGAGATTTTTTCGAATTTCTGACGTGTAGAGTTCTTTGAAACACCTATCTAAACTTTTTTGACAAAAACTGAAATGCTCCGTTTTGGTTCCTCTTATTCGTGCTTGTTCCGCTTTTTTGGTCGTAAAAAAAGGGAAACCACAGAACAAGATGAACAAGAAGGAACAAAAGAATTCGATATCAAAGAACTCGAGTAAAGTGTCCGGGCTACGAGCCATTGCAAACGATATTACGTTTTTATCTTCACTCACTTCGCCTGAACGTAAACGATCGCAAGCTCACCATTGTCCTTCAGTACTTTGGATTGCAGCAGCGGGCTGTCCTGCAACTGCTTCAAATATTCGAGCGGCACCAGCACCAACATCGGTTCACCGCTTTTCTTTTTGATCTCGTCCAGAACGTCAGTCGTGCCGAGCAGCTTCTTTTGTTTGCCCGCGTCATCTCTCAAAAGCCGCCCGGAAGCGTAAAACTCGGCGTTGTGCGAGATCAGGTGTAGGGTCAATATCCTTTCGGTTCGATAACCGTTTTCGTCCGCCTCGGCGACCAACCCCTTCACCGAATCCGCGTCGGCAAAACGCGGCACGGCAAAGAGAATCAAAGCGACGACAATAGCGAATGTAGCGAGCGCGGCTGCTTGAACCATTCGGGCCCGCATCTCGCTTTTTTGAACAAATCCGAACACCGCAACTGCCGCTATGACCAACGCCGGCGGAAGAGCCGGAAGGATATACCCCGGAAGCTTTGAACCGGAAAACGAAAAAAATACTAGCGGCACAAGCAGCCAGGCGAAGGAGAAAAGAAGAAGGGGAGTTGGGGAGAAAGGGAGATGGGGAGACGCGGAGACGCGGAGACGCGGAGACGCGGAAACAGCGTCCGACTGAAAATCTTTCGACATCACGCCGACCGTTTTATTCGCGCTCTGCGTCTCTGCGTCTCTGCGTTTAAAAACCGATTTTACGAACTGAAATAAACCAGCAACGAAAAAGGGCAGCCACGGAATCGTCATCAGCGGCAGCACCCAGAAGAAAAAATAGAACGGCTGCGGGTGAAAATATTTGTTCGAAGTGTATCGCTGAAAATGGTGCTGGATAAAAAACTCGTCGATAAATTCCCATCCGTGCCGCTGGTACATCGGCAAATACCACGTCGCCGCAACGGCGGCTGATATTATGGTTCCCCAAACGAGACTGAAAATAAAAATGCGGTTAGGAAATCGCCACGAGAGCAAATAATAAAATCCGACAATTGCGAATGGGAAAACGATGCCGACCAAACCTTTTGCGAGCAAGGCAACACCGACGAAAAAGTAAAACGCGAACAGCGGCAAGTACAAGTAGACGGCCAAGCTCCCCTCCTTACGAAGGAGGGGTCCGGATGCTTCAGCCGGGGGGTGGTTCTCTCCCTCCGCTGTGTTAAGGGCCCGATTGGCAACCCGAGAGAGAACCACCCCGTCAGCCGCGGCGGCTGCCACCCCTCCTTCGTAAGGAGGGGAGCTGAACCGCGAACGAGCGTCAAAG
>JANNGV010000267.1:0-10107 GCA_031404055.1 Chloracidobacterium sp. | reverse complement strand
GCCTCGTCGGTATTGTTTTGGCGCAAATATCCGTATCCGATCTGATTCTTCAGATCTTCCGGCGCAAGAATCTCAGAGCCGACGTTCTTGGCCAGTTTCTTGTAAGGAGTTTCGACATCCGCGAGAATTCCGGGCCGGGGTGGAGGCCAGTCGGCGTAAACCTTCCGCAACCCAAAGAGGTATGCCCGCAAAACGATCGAACCGTGGTCTTCGTCCGTCCACTGCTGAAACTCAGCATCGTATGCATCGGAGCCGCGTTTTTTGAGCAGTTCCTTCATTGAATTGTAACCGGCAATGTAATCCGGTTCGTCCCCGATTGCGATAAACAACGGCTTTTTGCGTTCCTGTTTAGCTTTCAGGAACTCTTCAGTCTTCCTGACGGGAAAATTTTTGTCCCAATGAAGAACCGGGCTGGCGGCAATGTATCCATCGAATAAAGCCGGCCTGGAATTTGAAGCGTAAACCACCATCAGGCCGCCCAGCGAATGGCCCGCGAATACCTTGTATTTTTCTGTTCTGTATGTTTTCTCAACAAGCGGCATAACCTCTGACGAGATAAAGTCGAGAAATTTTACGCCGCCGCCGCTATTTTGCCGTTGAGTTTTGGTCGGTGTCAGGTCACGGGTCCTGTCAGTGTTCTGGATGCCGACCAGTATCATCTCGGGTATTCGGCCCGCCGATGACTGCTGGTCAAGGATTCCGGCCATCATCATCAGGTGCGGTTCGTGGCCGTCCAGCATATAGACGAGAGGGTATTTGTTCGTGCCGCGTGAATAGCTTGGCGGGACCCGCACGATAATAGAGCGCTCCTCACCGAGAATCATCGACTGAATAGTGTGCCGTGTTGCATTTTGGGCAAACACCAGTGGATGAGCGAAAGAAGCAAATGCAAATAAGAACAAGCTAACAACGGAAATTCTCTTCATCGTTATCTCCAATATTATCCAGGAGGTGTGTTTCGATTGTTGGATCTAAAATCCCTTCGTCTATTTGCCGGTTTGATGCATGTGAAAATAAAATCGCTGCTTTTTCCTATCAGCAATTTATTGATTGGAGAGATTATTTTTTAGCCCGCTCACCTCTCCCGATACCGTATCAAAATAATACATGCTCTCGCTCGATATTGTCACAGGATATATCGGCCCTTAATGTAAACCCAATCAATGACGTAATTTACGGCGTGGCACAGCCTTTGCTACTAAGTTTGTCGTCATAATGTATACGGCCAAGGAGATCGAAATGTCTAAACAGGTAATTACAGTTGATGGTGAGGATACGCTGGTTCGAGAGGATACCGCTAAGGCGTTCCGCGGAGTGCATTGGGCACTGATGAGCCTGGCGGGGATCATATTGATCACGGCTATTCTATTCTTCGGCGGCTTTTTGAAGCTGGCTTCGGATGGAAAGATCGAAAATCAGCAGCCCGGTTTGGAACGCGGTACGAACCGGTAATAATCTGCGATCGCTGCATTGTACAGGGGGCAACTACAAGGGGAAATGCAGCGAAGCTTGTCCTAGCGACGTGGGCGTTTCTTATCGAAGCGCCTTTTTTTGCATCTCAGCCTAATCGGTGACCTTGAGATCGCCTTGCTACATGTCAGGCTTCGTCCTAATCTAAACCTATGTTGATCCTAGGTATCGAGAGTTCGTGCGACGAGACGGCCGCCGCAGTTGTTCGTGACGGCCGCGAAATCCTGTCGTCGGAGATATCATCCCAGATAGAGATGCACAAGCCATTCGGCGGAGTCGTGCCCGAGCTAGCGTCGCGTGAACATCTCGTAAAAATTGAGCCGATCGTTCAAGCGGCGGTCGCGAACGCGGGAATCGGGTTAAAGGAAATCAATGCCGTAGCTGTTACGCAGGGACCGGGATTGATCGGGTCTTTGCTGGTCGGCGTTTGTTACGGAAAGGCTTTGGCATTTGGGTTGGGTGTCCCGTGTATCGGCGTCAACCATATTGAAGGCCATGTTTATTCTGTCGTATTCGAAAATCCTCCCATCGAATATCCGGCGTTGGCCTTGATTGTCTCTGGCGGACATACAAATTTGTTCCACATCCCGGAGGAAAGTCTGTACAAAGTCGTATCGCGAACGCGGGATGACGCAGCCGGGGAAGCGTTTGATAAGGTCGCGAAGATGCTCGGCCTCGGATATCCGGGCGGACCTGTAATCGAGAAAATTGCAAAAGACGGCGATCCCGGGAAGATAAAGTTTTCATTAGCTAAGATATCGGATGGACGCCCTGATTTCAGTTTTAGCGGCCTTAAAACGGCCGTTGTCCGGCATATTCGCGAAAACTCAATCGAACCAGTGTTGAATGGGGGTTCTCCAAATCAGGAAATAAAAGACCTCGCGGCGAGCTTTCAGAATACGGTCGTGCGATCACTTGTCGGCACGATGGGGAAGGTCGCGCGCGAGCTAATGCCAAAAACCCTGATAGTCGCCGGGGGCGTTGCGTGCAATCTTGCGTTACGCGAAGCGGCTCAAGCGGCTGCCGACAAACTTGGCATTCCGGTCTATTTTCCATCGAAACACTTATCTACAGATAATGCTGCGATGATCGCCGCCGCGGGTTTTGCCCATTTGAAACGCGGCGAAGCGTCAGATCTGAGAATGACGGCCGATGTCACGATGCGGCTTCAAAACTTTGAGAATGAAGACGCGGAGCTGAAAAAAAACCGAGTTAGATACAGGTTATAAAAGACCTTGCCTTTCCGTGAGTCAAATCGTTACAATTTAGAAAAGCCCTTTTGAGCCCACCGAGAAGGGGAAGTCCATTAACGAACCGCGTCGAAACAGCGTAGTTTCTTCAGTTCAAATTTCGATACGCATTAGCATTGTGTTTCCAGATCAACAACGCTTTTGAAGAATCTGTAAGTCCCCCAAAATATGACCGCCAGTAAATCCATTCATTTATAAGGGTAGTTCTATGAAACAAAAAATTCTCTTTACCGGCCTTGTCGGTATTCTAGCGATGGCCGCGATCAGCACTTTTGGGCAAACGGCGGCTGTCCGCCTTCAAACTCGTGTTTCGGGCTTGTCATCGCCTATATTTGTTACTAATGCGGGGGATGGCACAAAGCGTCTTTTCGTCGTTGAGCGTGCCGGTATCATCAAGGTCGTTCAACCGGGATCGAATGTGACGTCGAATTTTCTGAATATCACCGCGCGGACGTCGACGGATGGTGAACGCGGACTGCTTGGCCTTGCATTTCATCCAAACTACGAAACGAATCGACGGTTCTTCGTTTACTACACGCGAGTGGCCGATGGTGCGATACAGATCGGTGAATATCAGGCATCAGCGGGAGATTCGAATGTGGCGGATACGACCGAGAAGGCTATAATTACGATACCGCATCCCGGACAGTCGAATCATAACGGAGGAACACTCGCATTCGGTCCGGACGGCTATCTTTATATTGGACCTGGTGACGGCGGTAGCGGAAACGATCCGCCGAACAACGCGCAAAATATCAATCAGCTGCTCGGCAAGATGCTCCGGCTTGATGTCAATGTTCCGACAGGCCAGACTGCTCCGTACCTAATTCCGCCAACGAATCCATTCGCCGGTGCAACGCCGGGTGCCGACGAGATCTTCGCTGTCGGTTTGCGAAATCCCTTTCGCTGGTCGTTCGACCGGGGCGGAACAAATCAGCTTTGGCTGGCGGATGTAGGCCAAGGGACGTGGGAAGAAGTAAATATAATTACAAACGGCGGCAACTATGGATGGCGTGTCTATGAAGGAACGCTATGCACTGGTCTTGATGCTTCGCTGTGTGTGCCGGCAAATTACGTTCCGCCGGTTTTTCAATACAGTAGTGCGAACCCGAGTTCTCGATGCTCAATAACCGGCGGCTACGTCTATCGAGGAACACAGCGAACCCTGCCGAACGGAGCCTACGTATACGGAGATTACTGCACTGGTGAGGTTTTGCTTTGGAACGGAGGCCAACAGCAGCCTTTGCTTGACATAGCCGACTTTAACCTGACGTCGTTCGGCGAGGATGAGGACGGTGAGCTGTACATCGTCCAGCTCGGTGTCGGAATCGTGCAAAAGGTAGTGCCTACAAAGGCTTCGGCGGATTTTGATGCTGATTTCAGGACTGATTACTCATTGTTTCGTCCGAGCAGCGGCTTTTGGTACATTCTCAACGGCACTTCAGGAGCGATTCGAACACAGCAATTTGGGGTCAACAACGACATTCCGACTGCCGAGGATTACGACGGCGACCGGCGAACCGACCTTGCCGTATTCCGGCCGAGCGATGGAAATTGGTATTACCTGAAAAGTGCTGATTCTACTTTCAACGTCGTGAATTTCGGCGTTTCGGGTGACATACCTGCTGCGGGTGATTACGATGGCGACGCAAGAGCTGATTTTGTACTGTTCAGGCCGTCAACAGGCATCTGGTATACCTACAGGACCACGGACGCCAGTTTTACAACCGTTCAGTGGGGAGTTTCCGGCGATGTTCCGGTACCGGGCGACTATGACGGGGACGGGAAATATGACGTCGCCGTTTGGCGCGGCTCTAACGGAAACTGGTATTCAATAAATAGTACGAACGGGAACCTTTCGATCAATCAGTACGGCATAGTCAACGACCAACCAGCGACCGGCGATTTTGACGGTGATGGACGCAACGACCTCGCTGTTTTCAGGCAATCGACCGGCGAATGGTATATCAAACGGAGTGGAAACAATAGTTTTTTGACTGCCGGATGGGGAGCTAATGGCGATATTCCCGTGGTTGGCGATTACGACAACGACGGCCGCGACGACATTGCCGTTTTTCGGGGTTCCAACGGAACATGGTATGTGGTGGGCAGTACGTCCGGCATTATCCAGCTGCCTGGATGGGGAGTCGCGGGAGATATTCCGATACCAAACCGGGATAATCCTTAAGCTATTCGAGATAGCTGTGGCTTAATTCGATCAGACGGCGCGGGCAAGAGTCAGAACACTGACTTTGCTTGCGCCGTTCTTTTTAAGAATTTTTGCACAATGAGAAGCAGTCGATCCCGATGTGAGCACATCGTCGATCAACAGCACGTTTTGATTCTTGACCAGATTTGGCCGGACAACGGCAAAAGCATTCTTTACAGTCAATTCGCGGGCTTTTCGGTCCATTGCGGCGCGGTGCATCGGAGTGTGGATACTTCGGACGAGGCTGTGTTCGTCGATGGGAATACCGGATTCTTTGGCGATAATTCGAGCCAGCACGGCAGCTTGATTGAAGCCGCGTTCGAGAAGGCGTTTTGCGGAGAGCGGAACAGGAATAATCAGGGTTGAGTTCCCGAATGAGTATTTTTTAAAAGCTTCGAGTAAGTATTTTCTAGTTGTTCTAGCAACGAGCGGAGCACGTTTTAGATGTATGACCGCCGACGCCAGAGCACTGTCATAGATGCCGATCGCGCGGGCAGTGTCGTAAAAATGATCGTCGCAGCGTCGGCAAAATGCTTCGCTTAAATGATCCGACTCTCTCAGAAACAGCCCGCATTTTGAGCAGAGAATATCCTTGTCCGCAAAGATCTTTGTTTGCTCCCAGCATTCTCGGCAGGCGACGCCATCGGCCGACTTTTCAACGCTTTGCCTGCATATACTGCACGACTGCGGATAGAGGAGGGAAGTGATTGCGTCAGGTACGGCTTTGAGCATGAACCGGGACAAAAAATCGGATTTAATACATTCGCCGTATAAGACAAAACCGGAATAATCACAATAATGCCGTGAATTTCCGGTCGAGAAAGACTGTCTTTGATTTATAAGCCTACTGTTCGTCGTCAAGCAAGCCTTGCTCGACCAACTCCTGACAACTCAGGCAATATCTGGCCCAGGCAATTGCGGCGAGACGTTTTGGATGTATTTCCTTCTCGCAATTTTGGCAGATCCCGTATTCATCATCCTCGACGCGAAGCAATGCCTCGTCAACCAAGGCAAGCTGCCGGCTTTCGTTTTCCGAGACGGCCAGCATCACGTTTTTAGAATAGTTTCTTACGGCCAGATCTACCGGATCCGGTGTTTCCGAATCGTCCACGGAAAGGTCGTTGCCTTTCAATTTTTCAATCAGAAGCATCCTTTCATCAAGGAGTCTCTGTTTAACATCTTTCAATTTCTTCATCTTTGGTATGGAAATCCGTTAATAATTGTATATGCGCGATATAGTTGTTCTAACAATATGACCCTGGCCATCTCATGGGTAAAAGTCATAAACGATAAAGATAGCATAAAATCCGAAATTTGCGTAACATCCGGCGATATTCCGTCCGCACCACCGATAATAAATGTCACTTCTTTCAATCCCCGCGTCCGCCATTTTTCAAGTTCCCGGGCCACGTCGGGCGAGGAAACGGACCGTCCGGTGACGTCCAGCAAACACACGAAACTCTTCTGATTCAATAATTCCAGAATTCGTTTGCCTTCATTTTCCTTCGTCTCGTGTTGGGCCGAGTCGCGTATCTCGACAATTTCGCATTTCACAAAGTGAGAAAGACGCCCAAGATAATCATCCTGCAACGCCTTCCACTCTTTGTTCTTTGTCTTTCCGATCCAGATAAACCTGAATTTCATTTATTTACACGTCCGAGGGAACTTCGACCCTTCCAGCATCGAGCCAAAGCCGTTCAAGGTCATAAAATTCGCGGGCTTCTTTATCGAATACGTGAACGATAAAATCACCGTAGTCGAGAAGCACCCATTCACCCGCAGCATGGCCTTCGATTCGGATCGCACGCGAGTTCAACTGCTTTTTAAGCTGTTCGTTGATCTCATCCGAGATCGCCTGGACCTGCCGTTGGTTGCTGCCGCTGGCGATTATGAAGTATTCCGTGAACGTGGCTATCTGCCGCAGGTCGAGCACTTTGATATCGACAGCCTTTTTGTCGCCAGCACAGCGCACCGCAAGCTGTACGTCGGCATCGATCTCATTGAAAGGAATAATTGCCGGAGAAACGTCTATTTTTACTGTTTCGCGTTGAAGCGATTTTTCCTGTGTTTGTTCCATTATCTATAAATCTGATATTTTTCAATGTAATTTGCAACCGCGTCGGGCAGTTCTTCCCGCCATTTCGACTTTTCAGTTCGTATGTTTTGCCTGATTGCGGTTGCCGATATCTGCATATTGACCGCGTCCGTCATGTAAATCCGCGCGTTCTTGTCGGATAAAGAATACGGCAAATCTTCTCCGCGAAGGTCGATGATCCGTCCGCGAACCTCGTCAGTCACGTGTGAAAAGTCTATTTCGTAACCCGGCCGCGTTACGACGATGTGATTCGTCATAAGCAGCACTTTTTCCCATTCGCGCCATGTCAGAATATCCTGCCAGGAATCGGCGCCCATGACAAAAAATATCTCGTCATTGGGGAGCGCAACTTTCAAACGAGCGAGAGTTTCGACCGTATATGGCTTTTCGGGAAGATCTAACTCTATGGTTGAAACCTTAATGTCAGGCTCGGTCTCTGTCGCCAGACAAAGCATCGCGAAACGGTGAAACGCAGACGTCGGCTTGCGCTCAAGCTTATGCGGGGCGTGGAAAGCCGGGATAAAAACGAACTCGTCAAGCCGGAAATGTTCGATCAATTCCCGGGCAATCGTCAGATGGCCAAGGTGAACCGGATCGAACGACCCGCCGTAGAATGCAATTCTCTTCATTGCCAATGAACTGGTCTCACACGGAATGTGCTTCCGCCTGGGTTTTTTCGGACTCCTCAATTTTCAAAATATCCAGTTTCCTGGCGACAAGGGACACTAGTTCCTTCAGTCCCTTGTTCGCCACGGATGAGATTGCGATAAACTCCTTTCCATCGCGCCCTGCGACGGCTCGCAGGCTTTCGAGCCTTTCCGGATCATCGAGAGCGTCAATCTTTGTCGCAATTACGATTTGCGGTCGATCGGCCATATCTTCGTTGTAGTTTGCGAGTTCGCGATTGATGATCCTGTAATCTTCGAGCGGATCGCGGCCTTCCAGCGACGAAACATCGACTAGGTGCAGCATCAGCTTAGTCCGTTCGACATGCCGCAGGAACCTGTCACCCAAGCCCGCACCGTCCGACGCACCTTCGATCAGGCCGGGAATATCGGCAACGACGAACGTTCGAAAATCGCCCAGATCCACAACACCGAGATTCGGCTCAAGCGTTGTGAAAGGATAATCGGCGATTTTCGGCTTGGCGGCCGATATTACTGAGATGAGCGTAGATTTGCCTGCATTCGGAAAGCCGACAAGGCCGACATCGGCGATAAGTTTCAGCTCAAGCTGCAATTCTTTCTCGTCACCGGGACGCCCGGTGTAGTGAAATTTCGGTGCCCGCCGCGTCGGCGTGGCAAAATGAGCGTTGCCCCAGCCGCCTTTTCCACCTTTTGCGATCAGAAATCTTTGTCCGGCCTCGGTAAAATCCACCAACAGCTCCTTGGTCTCCGCATTAAACACTTGCGTGCCTACCGGAACTCGAATCACAGTGTCCTCGCCATCCTTGCCAAAACGGTTCGATCCTTCGCCGTGTCGGCCGCGGTCGGCCTTGTGTTCCGGGTTAAAACGCAGATGAAGAAGCGTATTAAGGCCTTCGTCAGCCTCCATCCAAACACTTCCGCCGACACCGCCGTCTCCGCCGCTCGGCCCGCCGCGCGGAACAAACTTCTCGCGACGGAAAGCCGTCACGCCGTTTCCGCCGTCACCGGCCTTGACCTTGATTTTTACGCGGTCGATGAACATTTGATCTGGTGTGGCATTTAGTTGAAAGAAATTCTATGTTTTTCCGACCAATTCTTGATCGAGTCATCTTATTCCTTCCTGTTCCTCTTGTTCCGTGGTTTGGTTTTTTTAAACCACCGATTAAGAGGAACAGAAAGGAATAAGAGGAACAGACCTCTTTTAATCGACCGGCACACTCGATTGTAGAATTTTGCGAAAAGGTTTGGCAAAATGGGAAACAACTTACGCGAAACAATATCAGCGGATTTCCGTAATGGATAGTGCGCGTTTACACGATGATAAGGGAGTGATTCATGTCGTTTTATGAGGCCCTGAAATTAGCTTTCGCTTCGATTCTATCTCATAAACTGCGTTCGTTTTTGACGCTGCTTGGTGTTATTTTCGGCGTGGCGACGGTTATCGTTGTTGTCTCGCTGGTCGAGGGGTTTAACGCCTACGTAGATGAAAAAATTGCGAACATCGGAACGAACGCCTTCAGCGTTCAGAGATTTTCGATCGATGATTTTTCGAGTGTGGAAGCTTTGAATGCCGCCAGGCGGCGTAATAAAGATGTAGGCGCAGACGACCTTCAGGCGTTGAGAAGCAACGGCGGATTTATTAAAGACGCCGGCGGCAAATCGGGTTCGATGGCCGATATAAAGTTCGGCGATAAAACTCTGTTGAATATCCAGATAAACGGCACGACACCGAATATCGAAGAGATCGAAAAGGTTGAGGCACAAGATGGACGCTATTTCATCAACGCCGACGAAGAGACAAGAAGATTTGTTTGCTTCATAGGCTCTGAAACGGCCGAAAAACTTTTTCCGACAGGCGATCCGCTTGGACAGACGGTCAAGATCGACGGGCGCTCGTTTCAGGTGATCGGTGTTGGGAAAGAGCTTGGCTCGGCGTTCGGTCAAACGCGGGACATGTACGTTACTATTCCGCTTTCCACCTTTTTGTCTACTTACGGAACGCGGCGTTCGATCTCAATTTCGGTAACTTCGACCAGCCCGCAGACCTACGAAGATGCGATTGACGAAGCACGAACCTTGATGCGCGTTCGCCGCAAGCTTGGGCCGTCTGAAAAGGACAATTTTGGAATCGTAACGCCAAACGCGATAAATGGGCTTCGCGACAAGATCTTCGGCACAATTCAGGTCGCGGCGATCGGCGTTACATCGATCTCGCTGGTCGTCGGCGGCATCGTGATTATGAACATAATGCTGGTCAGCGTGACCGAAAGGACAAAAGAGATCGGCATTCGAAAGAGCATAGGAGCAAGGCAAGGCGATATTCTGAAACAGTTTCTTGCCGAATCGACGTCGCTGGTGGATTTTTTCATATCTCCTGTTCCGCGATAATCCGAAGCGTGCTGAGTATCCCCGGCTGTTTAAGCCGGTATTCGAACA
>JANNGV010000266.1:0-3451 GCA_031404055.1 Chloracidobacterium sp. | reverse complement strand
ATTTTGCCGATTGGAATTCCCGTCCAACCGGAAATAACTTCGGCGACCGACTGGCCGTTAACGACCGGCTGCATTAGCGGGTCTTCACCCTGCACTACCTTTAGTTCCGCATTCAGACGTTTTAGCTCGGCTTTAAGGAATTCGGTGTCGAGCGGTTTCGCGGCCTCGGGCGCAGTTGCGGCCGCTGTTGCTGAAGCATCGTCGCCGACAGTTGCCGCATCAGTTTCCGCCGTGGCTGCGGCAGACGATTCAGGTGCCGTTAGGGCGTCGGCCGCGGCGAGTGCGTCGATTTTGCCATCGAGTCGCGTCATTTCAAGCTTGACGCGAATATTTCTGATCTGTGTCGTCAGCTCTTTTTCCTTTTCCCACTGCTCTTTAAGCTTTGCAAGTTCCGCTTCGGTCTCGGTGCGCTTTGCGGTCAGTTCGGCGAGCCGGTCATCATGTCCGGCACCTGTCACCTGCTCGCGTTCTAGAGCTTCGATCTCGGTACTCATGTTCTGGATGCGCCGGGTCGCGTCTTCGACCGAGGCCGGCGTCGCACCCTGGCCGATGGCAACCTTGGCGCAGGCGGTATCGAGAACCGACACCGATTTATCAGGCAACTGACGGCCTGTGATATAGCGATTCGAGAGTTTCACGCATTCGACGATAGCTTCATCCAAAATGCGGACGTTGTGATGGCCTTCCATCTTATCGGCGATACCGCGCATCATCGCGATCGCCTTCAATTCGTCCGGCTCCTCGATTTTTACAACCTGAAAACGCCTTGCCAATGCAGCGTCCTTTTCAAAATACTTCTTGTATTCGGCCCATGTCGTCGCCGCGATTGTACGGAGCTCGCCGCGCGCCAGGGCTGGTTTGAGCAAGTTCGCCGCGTCGTTCTGTCCGGCGGCACCGCCCGCACCGATCATCGTATGAGCTTCGTCAATGAACAGGATTATCGGCTGCGGAGAAGACTTCACCTCGTCGATCACTGATTTAAGGCGGTTCTCGAACTCGCCCTTGATGCCGGCACCAGCCTGCAATAGGCCGAGGTCCAACGTGCGGACCGCGACGTTTCTTAGCGGATCTGGCACATCGCCCTGCGAGATGCGAAGAGCAAATCCTTCGACAACTGCGGTCTTTCCGACGCCGGCCTCGCCGGTAAGGATCGGATTATTCTGGCGTCGACGTGTCAAAATATCGATGATCTGTCGAACTTCAAAATCGCGGCCGAGAACCGGATCGATCTTGCCGGCCAGGGCCTTTGCCGTCAGGTCTTCAGTGTATTGATCAAGCGATTTCGTCTTTCCGGGAACTCCGGAGGCAACCGGTGATCCGTCCGAAACTCCGGGAGCTTCGCCAAGCGCGACCGCATCGCGGGCCTCGGCCGAGTCGGCGGTGATGGTCGGCAAATCGGTCTGCAGCTTCTCAACCGAAACGTGGTCGAACTCTTTTGAGACCTCGCGGGCTATCCGCGCAAAACGATCATTGGCAAGCAAGGCCAGCACCAAATGGCCGGACCGCACGCGGGCAGAGCCGAAATCGACCGAAGCCAGCAGCCACGCATCCTGTATCCAGCTCGGGATGCGGTCGCTCAGGCCGGGCGTACGCGAATTGCCGCTTTTTAGGCGGTCGAGCGCAACGGTCACGTCCTTTGAAAGTCGATCGAGATTTACCTCGAAATGCGAACAGATCTTGTGCAGATCAGTGTCGTCCTGTTCAAGCAGCTTGGCGAGTATATGCTCGATCTCAACGTCATAATTCGTCCGGGAAAGACATAAACCCGCCGCCCCTTCAAGCGCGCCCCGCGAAACATCATTCAACCTGCCGACCAAAGATTTCAGATTTACATTCATTGTTTTTCTCCATTCCAAACAAGATTTTCAACGCAGAGACGCGGAGACGCAGAGTTTTCTTGAAAATTGTTGACGATGCGTCGGACGCCGTTTTTCAAAACCGGCACATGGAAATTTATTAACAAACCTACCGTCTTTTTATACAAACGAAGATAGGACAGTAATTGTGCCTCATGAATTTTTAAGATTTGATCAATAGCCTTAAGCTCAACGATGACGAGATTTTCGACCACTAAGTCCATACGATAACCCCACGTGAGATTTACGGATTTGTAAATGACGGGCAGATCGATTTGACGCTGAAAAGACAAGTTGATTTGCGAGAGTTCATAGCAAAGACATTGTTCGTAAACCGATTCAAGCAAACCCGGACCGAGAGCGCGATGCACCTCGATTGGGCAACCAATAATCTTTTCAGTAATTTCGTTTTCTCTCATTTATCCCTCTGCGTCTCCGCGTCTCTGCGTTGAAATTCCCCGTTCATGCATCTATTTGCAATACGACCTGTTCGTCGTCCGTCTTAAACGGTTTTGTCTTTAAAAATGATGTCCAGCCGAGCATCGGGCGGCGTTGAGCGCGTGTGGTCAGGATCGTGCCCGGCACCTGTTTGCTTTTCAACAAAAGCTGCACGTCAAAATCAAATTCTTCGCCTACCATGAAGCGCACTATCGACTTCAGAGGCTGATAGGCCGAGCCGTTCGGCAAAAAGGCCTGAAATTGTTTAAACGAAAGCGGGCCCATACGAACCCGAAATTTAGATTGCTGTTCCCAGATCCGCGTTCCGGCGATCGCACTTTCGCCAAGCAAGCTGTTCTTTTCGCCCAGTCTAGTATAGTCCGACCTGTCAAGTGCTAACCATTGACCGAAAAACTGCTTGATTTTTGCGGTGGTTCCGAAATAGTCCGACAAAATATTCTCAAGCGCGTTGCACGAATGCGGCTTCTGCGCGATCAACCCAACGTACGGCAAAAGCGATTCGTCGGCCAGGCTCATCCGTCCGCGCACGCCCTTCGTGCCCAGCCCGCCGATGTCGAACAAGTAGGACGTGAAATCGTCGTTCCCGCGTTCGTATCCCACGGGAAACCGGTACTTGCCCCAGGCGCGATAGAACATTGAGACCGAACGGTGCGTGAAAATGTCGAGAAACGCCCACATCGAATTGTCGCGGTGGCGGATGCGGTCAAGGACGAGATCGGTATACGGAGTCGGAAGTATGCCGCTGACGCCGACCATTCCCATAAAATTCACAAGCATTTCCATCTTTTGCTCATCGGTTTTTTCGTCGACCGAATCTCGAATTTCATGTATCTCGCTCGCCGGAAAATCAAGCGTAACATGCGAACGAAACCGCACGATCTCTTCCTTCGGCATCGCCTCGCGTCCGACCGGGCGTTTCTCCGGAAAGATCTTTTCCAACAACCTTACAGCCTGAAAAAATTCAAACCGGTAGGGCTCGTCGGTCAATTCCTGATTTAGCGGTTTTCCCGGCATAAAAAACTTTTACCACAGAGACACGGAGGCACAGAGTTAGAAAAGCATTTTTCATCCCGTTCTTGCTTGTTCATCTTATTCCGTGGTTGGATTTACATCTTCACCACGGAATAAGATGAACA
>JANNGV010000265.1:0-3062 GCA_031404055.1 Chloracidobacterium sp. | reverse complement strand
GCTATGTTCAGAACCAACAAGGCCCACCCGTGGCATGGCGTGCCGATCGGCGAAAATGCTCCGAGCGAAGTTACCGTTTTTGTCGAGATCGTCCCGCGAGACACTGTAAAATATGAGGTTGACAAAGAGACCGGCTATCTCAAGATCGACCGCCCACAGCAATATTCGAATGTCGTTCCGGCTAACTACGGCTTTATTCCGCAGACGTATTGTGCGGAATCGGTGGCTGGCTTGGCCCGCTCGAAAACGGATATCCGGATCACCGGCGGCGACACCGACCCGCTGGATATTCTTGTTTTAAGCGAGCACCACATTCCTCGCGGCGACATCATTCTGAAAGCCATCCCGATCGGCGGGTTTTGTTTGATCGACGACAACGAGGCGGACGACAAGATCATAGCAGTTTTAAAGGGTGACAAGGTTTTTGAGCAATACCAGGAAGTCTCGCAACTGCCTAAGGGGATACTTGAACGCTTTGAGCATTACTTTTTGACTTATAAGAGTTTACCTGATGCCCCGAATATCTGTGAGATCGCGTATTCGTACGGCCGCGAACAGTCATACGAAGTTGTAAATGCCGCTATCAAAGATTATGGCGAACTGCTCGGAAAGCTGAAATGATCTGTTTCGTTCCACTGATCTCCTGGAGCGGCGGAACGCCTGGAACATGTGGAACACGTGGAACAGGTGAAACACGCGATTTTGATCCTATATAATGCCCGATCTTCCAGTATTGATTTCATCCGCTCGAGTCTTTCAAAACTGCATAATAGAACAGTTTTTTCCTAAGCTAGAAAAACACGGCCCAAGTGGCAAAGTCATCGGTAAAATCCTCAAAACGATGCGGAATCTTCGCCGGCACGAAAAAGGCATCACCGACAGCCGCTTGAAATCGTTCACCGTCGATCGACAGTTCACCGCTTCCTCTCGCAATAAAGTAATATTCGTTTTCTTCATGAAAGGTCTGGTGGTCGGTCTTATCAGGTGCAAAGAAGACAAGAGAAATTTCCCCGCTCTCGTGCGGCTGAACGTCCCAAACGCCGTCTTTCCATTTTTCCGTGCCCGGCAAAGGCAGCATCCCAAAGCATTCGTCGATGGTAAATTTCATAAAAGAATTTTGTACACGAATACCGCGAATCTAACGCGAAAGGCGAGCTTATTCGCGATATATACTAAATGCCGATATTACGCCGTCCGGGGTGCATGCATAACCCGCAACTCGCAGAAAGTACCGCGACCTGATCATATCCAAAAGAACAACACGCCGTTCGGCTGGCGCGAGCCTGTTCAAATTGACCTCAATGTTGATTTTCTCGTCGCGGCCGCCGAGACGGAAAGTCGCTATATTGCCGCGAACTTTTATCTTTTTTGCTTTGCCGGTGACGTTCTTCGTAGGGCAGTCGCTTAATCCCAAGATATTTGTGAGAGTGATCAACTTCCCGTTATTCGCATACGTGGCCGATGCAAGGTCAGAGGTTTGACCAAAGGCTGGAGCCGAGAACAGCACTAACATTAATGGAAGAAGCTTTTTCATATACGGACACCGTAAAACCATATTAGCGCGTTTAAGTCAAAATCGAATGAGAGTCACGCCTGCCAAAGGCCGTCGCTGCTTCCTTTCGTATGGAAAGAACCCTTTTTAACTCAAAAAAGCGAACGGATCCAACCGCCGTCGACGGCAATGGAGCTGCCGGTGATGTAGCTCGCACGCTCCGAGACGAGAAAGGCGGCGAGGGCGGCGAACTCTTTCGGAGTTCCCAGGCGCTTCATCGGGATGGCGGCTTCCCAGCGTGAGCGGACCTCGGCGGCATCGATGCCCTCCGTTTCGGCGATGGTGCCCGCAAGCTGTTCGACGCGTTCAGTCAGCGTATATCCGGGCATGATGTTATTGACTGTGATGCCGTGCTCGGCCACCTCATCGGCCAGCGTTTTGGCAAAGCCAGTGACGGCGGCCCTCAGGCTGTTGGACAAAATCAGATTTTCAACCGGCTGTTTGGCGGCGATCGAGGTGATGTTCAGGATGCGGCCCCAGCTCCGCTCCTTCATTCCGGGCAGGGCTAGACGAGTCAGATCTAGAACGCTTGTCAGCAGGCTGCGGGTTGCATCTTCCCAATCGACGCGGTTTAGATTCTCGAAAGGTCCCGCCGGCGGCCCGCCTGTGTTGGTAACTAGAATTTCGATGCGTCCGAATCGATCCAGGCCTTCCCGAACAATCCTTTCGACATCCGCCGGGACGGAAAGATCGCCCGCCACCCCCAAAACCGGCGAGTTCGTCCGCTGGTGTATCCAATCGCACGCCGCCTTCAGCTTCTCTTCCCCGCGAGCACAAAGAATAAGCGAGGCACCTTCCATAGCCAATTCTTCCGCCACCGCCCGCCCAAGCCCCTGACTGGCGGCCGCCACCAAAGCTACTTTTCCCTGCAGTCCGAGGTCCATAAGATTAAGCTCCCCTCCTGTCTTAGGAGGGGTGGCAGCGGCTTCCGCTGACGGGGTGGTGTTCTTGTTCCTCTTATCCTTCTTGTTCCTCTTGATCCGTGGTCAAATTTCGTAACCACAGAAGAAGATGAACAAGATGAATGAAAGAACGAGCAAGCGAAAAACTATTTCTGCCGCAGATAATCATCCGTCTTATCGATCCAATCCTGCCGCGGCGGGCTAAAAATATCGACATCCACCGTGTCCTCAAGCGCCTCCGCCTTATGCACAACATTCGACGGAATGACCAGCACTTCACCCGCACGCACCACGATCTCTTGCTCTCCGTCCTCGCCGATCCAAAACCGCAGCGCGCCTTGCAGAATATAGGTCAACTGCTCATTCTCATGCGAATGCTTCGGCACAACACACCCCTTCTCAAGATAAACGTGCGCCAGCATCATCCGATCCGCCGTGATCAGCCGCCGCTCCAACGAATCCGAAACGCGCTCCCTGGGCATGTCTTCCCATCGATAAAATTGAGTTTCAGGCATTTTCTCTTAAGTCTCCTCAGGGAAAAAATTGTACGACAGTTCATCCAATTTGTCGCAGCGCCGCGGGAAAGTTAGGCAAAACGCGTGTCGGTA
>JANNGV010000264.1:0-9563 GCA_031404055.1 Chloracidobacterium sp. | reverse complement strand
CATTACCCTGGGGGTATGGCAGTCCTGATCGCGTCCAACCTCCGCAAGGAGTTCTCGGGCGACCCGCTTTTCGACGGGGTTTCGTTCAAGCTCGAGCGCCGCGACCGGCTCGCGCGTTGGCGTCGGCGTCGGCGTTGGAGTCGGCGTTGGAGTCGGCGTCGGAGTCGGAGTCGGAGTCGGCGTCGGCGTTGGTGTCGGCGTCGGCGTAGGTGTAGGCGTCGGTCCACCACAAGTACCAGGACCCGGCGTGCAGACTCCTGCAGGACGCGCTCCATCAAGTTGCAGACCGGCCGACAAACTGGCCGTATTAAACGAGAACTGCGTAAATTGCGTTCCCGAATTCATTCTTTGGGCACCGACGGTCGCACTCGCGCCATTAAGTCTCGCTCCATTTCCGGTCGTATTGTAGATGTACCGGACAGCATCCGAACCTTCGGTCAACACGATCGCAAAATTAGTGGAGATAGGACCGTTGACGGTTTCGTCAAAATGTTGCGCTCTCCATTCAACGACGAGTTGCCGGTTCGGAGCACTTCCTACAGTGTTCGTGAAAATACCGCCGCCGGTGACATCCGCCGCATCCATATCGAGATCGTCCCAATATGCGAATAGTGAAGGTGTCGCGGAGAATGTCGTGGCCGGAAGACCCGTGTTAGCGACCGTCGTCGCCGCTCCCGCATTAACTGTCACCGCTCCGTTGGTGGTAGCACCTAAAGATGTGACCGGTACGCCATACACAGTAGAGACCCAACCGGATGGTAGCGTAATACCGACCGCGACATCATCAGCTTGACTGCCTGCAACGAGTGTTCCGCCTGCCGGGATTGTTCCCGTCGTTGAAGTGAAATTGTAATTTAATCCCTGCTGGCCAACCGGCAGCGTGTAGTTGAATATCCCCGGGGAGCCGCTTCCGCCGCCCGAGTAAGTCACGGTAAGCGTAAGATTAACGTTAGAGAAGCAGGCCACCGTGTTACCAATCGACACCTGATAGGCGGTCGTGTTGGTTTGGGTGCCTCCAACCGGAATGTCGGGGTACGCCGAATTCGCCTGCGTTATCGTAACGCCGGGCGTTGTCGTCGAAAGAACGGCAGTCACTCCGGTGGCCGGGGTCGACCCGTTATTGATAAGCGGAATATTGACCGAGTTGCATTCGTTCGGCTCGAACAAGCCGTTTCCGGTGGTCACCACAGGAGTGCCGCCAGACACGACCGGAGCGTCGAATGCTTCGACAACAGTGGTTCCATTATCTGTTGCGCTAAAGCCCATGCCGCGAATTCTAAAACCTTCGCGAACATCTACAACATCCGCCGTCAGCGAAGCAGCCGCGGCCGCCGCGATAATAGCATCACGTGCCGTTTGAAAATTCGGAGTGTTCGGCGTAAGTTTCAAGCCATCGGTCACAAGCTGGATAGCTCTCGCATTTCCGGCCGCGGGGCCGAGGCGTGTGATGAGTCTTGCCCGTACTTCCCAAAGCATTGAAGACCAAATTTCACCGGTATTGTGGACCTGATTGCAGGTTCCCGCCGTTTGCGGAAACGCGCCGTCGGACACATCGCAGCCGGTGTTAACGTCCGCCGCCGTCAGCGGATTGTGCGGGCGATTCAGCGGACCGCCTGTAAATGCCCGTATAGCATAAGGAAACCGGCGAATTCCGTAGTAAGAATTTGTTGACCCGAGGCCGAAAACCTGAAAAGTTGCATAGGCTCCGGTTGTGTAAATCCCCATAAGCGGGTCACTCGGCTCGGATTGCAAAGCAATTCCGTACCAATCCGACCAGCCCTCGCCCATACCGCCGCCGCGGTTGTTGGTGAGTCCGCTGGCGTTGCCGACCAAACGGTTGGACAACCCATGCGTGTGCTCGTGAATAACGATATCGCCATCAAGATCGCCGTCGCGGTTCGGCACCTGGGTAAACCGGAACATCTGCATTCTTCCGCGTCCGCCATCGGCCGGAGTCCCGAAGTTTGCGTTATTCGTTCCGGATGAATCCTGAGCTTCGGCCGAAACCCGGTCAGCTGCGTTTCCGCCGCGGCCAAAGTTGTCGTTTTGGAAGTTGCGGGCCTGCTCGGTAAATCCAAACTGGTACAGCACATCGTGATAACGGTTGTTTATATAGAACAGCTGCGTAACAGCACCGTTGCGCGAATTTGCAGTGGTTATATCATCCGGTGGTCCACCGAGTCCCGGCGGCGGGTTGTAAGCAAAACTGAACACACGGCTTGCTCCGCTGGCTGGAGCATCGACGCCGTTTGGTGCAGCAATGTCGAGTCCGGCTTCGACGGCATTGCCATCCGTGAAACCGTTTCCGCCATTGGCCCCATCGTTGATCCAACCCAGATTGTTGAATGAAAGCGGGCCTTCGTTTCCGATCAGAGTTCTGTTAACCCGGGCGATCTGCGTACCCTGTGTGCCGAGCGACGGATCGATCGGTCCTGGGGTTATCGGAGCGGGGTTTTCATGAACGTCGATAATGGAGTTCGGGTTCGCGTAAACATTGTAAGTTGCAGGCTGGGTCTGATCGTTTGTAATATTCTTGCGCCAGAGCATTGTGCCGGTTTCCGCATCAACAATAACGTAGTAGGCGCTTACCGGTTCCCATATCAAAACGCGCCATGCCGGAACGGCAACACCGGGCTCGGTCGGAAAATACATTTTCTCGGCCGTCGTTGCCCAATCATCTGTTCCAAAAATCGACTTCAGATTTGTCGAAGCGGAGTCATTGCGGGCCAGTTCTGACTGCTTTAGCTCGTGATTTATGTGTCCGGCCGCGGCCTTGACAGCGTCGGCGGGGCTGCGGAAATCGGTGGAAAGGGAATTGTAATCCAAACCGGGTGCGAGATTGTTGATAACGCGGATAATTCTGCCATCGCTCGCAAAGCCGGCTTTTACCTCGCCGCGAAATACCGGAATGCCGTTGATCTCTTGTTCCAGATGAGCAAAGGAAAGCTCGCCATCCGGATTCGTATAATCGGCCGTAACCTTTAGGGTGCTCGCCTGATAATCATCGATACCGACCAGACTATTGTTCTCCTGTATAAAATTGCGGAGAATCTCCGATCGTTTTTCACCCGATGGTGCCGAAAGCAACTCGACATCCGCCTTAAAAACATCCGGCGTTATGACTTCCGGAGTCTGGAGGTCCTCGCTGTAGTCGAATTTAACTTGCGGCACTCTTGACCTAAGAGCTTCCTCGCCACGGACAAAATTGTCTTTCAGATCAGCCACCGATACCGCGCTTTTGGCGACGGAAATGCGTGCGGATTCGAAAAAGTCCGCTATGCTGTCGCCCTTCGCGGTGCGAATATCATAATTTGGCAAGCCTGGATCAGCACTTTCAGTCTTGGTTATGAGCCCTTTGCCCTTTCCCCCGGCTGCTTTCGTGCCAAATTGATAAGGCAATGCGATGATCGCCGTTATCAATCCCAAAATAACTAAACACAGGAGAAGGCTTCGGCGGGCCTCCATCTTCGATTTTACAGACGTAACAAGCGAGCTAAACTTCCAAGGCATTCAAGATTCCTCCGGGTTTTGGCTGCAGCTCTCCGATTTAAACTTCCGGCCTTACGGACAGCGAGCGGTTAGATTTTTAGATAGTTTAAAAGAATTCAAGAACTTTAGCGTGCGATAGGAATTTTGTATGTATTCCAGCTTACAGTTTTCGAATTTGGTGTAGAAACATTTATGACACAAGATAAATAATTTGACAAACCGGGGCAGACGGTTGATCCCGAACGGGCCCGGCCGGACAAATAATTTGAGCTAATCTAGCACTACCGTTCCCTAAATCAAGTCAAGGCCGATCGGTGCGATTTGCGCCGGACCGAAATTCGAACTACATTTGTATCATCTAACCCAACCGGAGAAAATGCTTAATATGATTCGCCTGATATTCGTCTGCGTCGTGTCTTGTTTAATTTTTGCCGCGTCCTCTTTTGCCCAAAAGACTCTAACACCCAAAGGAGGCGTCGATATTGAAATCCAGAGAATGATAAAGGAAGTTTCGGCCAAACGGATCGAGGTATCGATTCGAAAGCTCGTTTCTTTCGGAACGAGAAAC
The DNA here is from genome assembly GCA_031404055.1 of Chloracidobacterium sp. Taxonomy (GTDB): domain Bacteria; phylum Acidobacteriota; class Blastocatellia; order Pyrinomonadales; family Pyrinomonadaceae; genus OLB17. The sequence continues at coordinate 5,506 of JANNGV010000264.1, read as the reverse complement.
ACTCTTTCAGAACAGGACAACCCGACTCGCGGCATCGGCGCCGCGCGTGATTGGATATTCGGCGAGTTTCAGAAGTTCAGCGCCGAATGTGGGAATTGTCTTGTTGTTGAAAAGCAGGCATTTCTTCAACCAAAAGCCAACCGGGTTCCCGAACCTACGACCCTTACGAACGTTATTGCTACGCTAAAAGGCACTACCGACCCCGACCGCGTTTATGTCGTCTCCGGCCATTACGATTCGATGTGCACCTCGCCAACCGATGCCAAATGTGATGCGCCAGGAGCAAATGACGACGCATCCGGAACGGCGGCGGTAATTGAACTCGCCCGCTTAATGTCAAAGCGTAAATTCGATGCGACGATCGTTTTTATGGCCGTTCCGGGCGAGGAGCAGGGTTTGCTTGGAGCAGCCTATTATGCCGAGCAGGCAAAGCTGAAGACCGTGAATATCGAAGGAATGTTCACCAACGACATTGTCGGCGGCGTGACGACAAAGAAGAATTCATTGAACCGCAATAAAGTCCGCGTGTTTAGCGAAGGCGTTCCGTCGAATGAAACGGAGCCACAGGCAAATACACGCCGCAGCGTCGGTGGTGAAAACGATTCAGCCTCGCGCCAACTGGCTCGCTACATAAAAGAGCAGTCGGATCGGTATCTGAAAACTTTCAAAGTCTGGATGATTTATCGCCGAGACCGTTATGGCCGCGGCGGCGATCATATTCCTTTTCTCGAACGCGGGTTCACCGCGGTCCGCATCACGGAAGTTGACGAAGACTACACGCATCAGCATCAAAATGTCCGAACGGAAAAAGGCGTTTTCTATGGCGACACGCCTGAATTCGTCGATTTCGAATATACGGCAAACGTGGCTCGAGTGAATCTTATCAGTCTTGCCAGCCTGGCGAAGGCACCGGCGAAACCAAAAAACGTTGGCGTCGTAACGTCGCGCCTTACGAATGATACGGAGCTTAAATGGGACATGAATACCGATGCGGACATGGCCGGTTACGAAATAGTTTGGCGCGAAACGACCTCGCCCGAATGGGCGAATTCATTTTTTGTCGGAAATGTCGGCAATTTTATTGCAAAAGAACGATCTAAAGATAACTACTTTTTTGGCGTGCGAGCAGTAGACAAAAACGGCAACAAAAGCCCAGTAAGTTTTCCGCGGCCCATGCGATAAAAAAAGTGATAGAATTCGGGGCACTTTACATATGCTTCCAGACGATAAAATAGGTCGTTACAGGATCGTCAGCAAAATTGGCGAAGGCGGCATGGGCGAGGTTTATCTTGCCGAGGATGCCAAGCTCGACAGGCGCGTCGCGCTCAAGATACTGCCCGCAAAGGTTGCTACCGATATTGACCGCATGCTCCGTTTTGAACACGAAGCAAAGTCCGCGTCCGCTTTAAATCATCCCAATATCATCACGATATACGAGATCAACGATGAAGAAGGAGCACTTTTCATCGCGATGGAGTATGTTGAGGGAGAGACGCTTGCCAAGAGGATCAAAAGCAAGCCGTTCGACCTCCGCAAAACCCTCGATGTCGCTATTCAGATCGCCGCCGCACTGGCCGCCGCCCACGAAGCAAACGTGATCCATCGCGATATCAAGCCCGACAATATAATCGTGCGGCCTGACGGACTGGTTAAAGTGTTGGACTTCGGCCTGGCGAAATTAACTGAGGAAGTGTCCGCTTACGATCTGGAAGCATTGACGACACTCGTCAAAACAAGCCCCGGCCTCATCATGGGCACGGTCGGCTATATGTCGCCGGAACAGGCACGCGGACGGAATGTTGACGGCAGGTCGGACATTTTCAGTTTTGGGTCAATGCTCTACGAGATGCTTTCGGGCAAGCGGCCGTTTACGGGCGACAACGAAGTAGATGTTATCGCTTCCATTATCCATCAGGAGCCCGAACCGCTCGGCCATTTTGCCTCGAACATCCCGCACGAGCTTGAATCGCTGATTCGCAAAACGCTGCGCAAAAACCGCGACGAAAGATACCAGTCGATGCCCGAGCTTTTGGCCGACTTAAAGGACATCCGTCAACAGATTACTTCGGAAATAAACTCAGGCCGGGCCCAGACGAAAACGAGTGACCTCGACTACGTCACGGCAACCGGCGAAGGCTTTGCGAGGCCGTTGACGACCGCCAGCCCTTCGCGATTTGCAAATACGTTTCCTGAATTGATTCTCGGCGAAGCTCGGCTCCACCCTCTGATTGCCGCCGCCATCGTCCTGATTGCACTTGCCGCGATCGGCTTTGTTGGCTCGCGTTGGTACGCGGCGCGGCAGCGTCCCGAGTCGTTTCAAACGATGCGTTTTGCGAAATTAACGTCGACCGGGAACGTCGCCAGTGGTTCGATCGCACTCTCGTCGGACGGCAGGTTGTTCGCGTATGTAATACAGGAAGCGGGAGAACAGAGCCTTTGGGTTAAGCAGACAGCAACGGAAAGCAACGTACAGGTGGTTCCGCCGGCGGACGTCAGATATTACGGCATTACCTTTTCACCCGACGCAAATCATATATACTACGCGTCGGGCGAAAAGACCGGCGTGCCTTCGATTTATCAGGTTCCGGCTTTGGGCGGCACCTCAAGAAAATTGATCACTGACGCCGATGGGCCGATCAGCTTTTCGCCGGATGGCAATCGTTTTTCTTTCGTTCGAAAGAAAGGGTCGTTGATGAGCGCGGACCCCGATGGCGGAGCGGTTCAAATGATAGCAGCATTTTCGGATGGAAAGATATTGAATCAAACATCGTGGTCGCCGGACGGAAACACGATCGTAGCCGCGGTATTTTTGCCCGAGGACAGCCGAGACCATCTCATTGAAATTGATGTCAAAAGCGGTACTGAACGCCCTTTCGCGTCGCCGCATTGGGTGCGACTCAGAGGCGTTGCCTGGCTGCCCGATGCGAGCGGTGTGATCGTTAGCGGGCGCGATCCCGATACGCAGCTCTCACAGATTTGGCTTATTTCTTATCCGGGCGGACAGTCCCGTAAAGTAACGAATGATTTGAGCAGCTATTTCGGCCTAAGTCTCACCGGCGACGGCCAAACCGTGGTCAGCACACAGCAGACGTTAGTGTCGAACTTATGGGTTTCGTATCCGGTAGAATCGGACACCGCGACAAAAATCACATCGGAGTTGGGAAGGGACGAAGGAATGTCCGGCGTCGCGTGGACTCCGGATAGAAAAGTTGTTTACACCGCGAGGATTCGGGAGAATCAGGACTTGTGGATCGCTGATCGGGACGGCAGCGAAAATCGGCAACTGACTTTCAATTCGAAAAGCAACTTCTCTCCCGTCGTGACGCCCGACGGACGCCTTATAATTTTCGTTTCAACGCGGGCCGGAAATCCAGGCATCTGGAAAATGGATATAGACGGCGGAAATCCGGCACAGCTGACCGGCACTGGCGGGAGTTCGGTAGAGCCAAGCCTGTCGCCCGACGGCAAATGGGTTGTTTATCAACATGTTGATGGAGACAATAAGTCCACCATAAGGAAAATCAGTATCGATGGCGGCGATTCGGTTCAACTCACCGACATCGAGTCGAGAAGGCCAACGGTTTCGCCGGACGGGAGCTTCTTCGCCTGCGATTTTGGTCAAGCCAAGGAGAATGCGTCTATGAAGCTGGCGATCATTCCCTTCGATGGCGGCCCGCCGAAGCGAATATTGGATCTTCCGCTTGTATTAAAGTCGAGAACGTTTCGCTGGAGCTCGGATGGAAAGTCGATGTTATACTCCGAGAGCCGAAACCGGGTTGATAATTTGTGGAGCCAACCATTGGACGGTGGCCTGCCTAAACAACTGACCGACTTTAAATCGGACCGGATTTTTCGATTTGACGTATCACATAAGAATGATTATCTTGCTTTCGCGCGGGGCAATGATGTTTCGGACGTCGTGCTGATCAACAATTTTAGATAAACAGATTCGTGCAGTCTTCGTTTTGAAGACGGCAGCCCATCAAAAAAAAGTTAAAACGGAGGTTCAAACAAATGCCAGTTGGAGATTGTTCTGGAGGCCTGTGCGGTTTCGGTGCCAGGTCCAGGGTCGATTGCGTCGGAGGGAACGGAAGCTGTTGGAACGTTAAGCTTTTGGAAGCCAAACGTTCGGAATTTCATGACGAGAAGTTGCAGCGGGCCACCTGGGCCATACGGTTGATCCTTGACGACATCGGTCAGGACAGCCAAGGCCGTACGCTCTCGTTCGTTCATACAAAAATGGGAACGATCCTCGCCTGGGTCGGACATCCGGAGACGATCGCGGACGACGTCGTTACCTACGACTCGCCCAATGAGGCTCTCGCTAGGACTCTAGGACTGATCGGCGTCGGATACGACGACCCAGTGCAAGAACCGTACACCGCGGCATAGAATTAAAATCCCGGCGTCACGCGGAAATTTTTTTTGGCAGCTCATGTCCTTTTTTGCATTGCTCATTCGTCTATTAGTTGAAAGCGTTCTTTGAAAAACCTATTTCATCAAGCCTGATCGAATCCTTTTGTTCCATTTTGTTCATCTGTTCCTTCTTTTTCCTCCTGATCGGTGGTTAAAAAAGCGAAAACTCGGAACAAAAGGAACAAGAGATCTGATTTAGGATTGCTCAGAAAATGGGTTTTTTCAAAGAACTCTAGAAATAAAATGAAAATTAATACCGTCGTTTAGAGGCGGTCTTTGGCCGCCGTTGCTGTTTAACCCAAATTAATTACGCATTAGCAAAATGATGCCGGAGCGTTTTTGGTGACACCGGAAGCGGACGAAAAACGCTCGAATTTCCCGTTGTTTCTCTTGGTCATTCCGGTTCTTCCGGTTCCGTGGTAAATTCTTTAGCCACAGATCAAATACCGCAAAGTTTTGCACAAAGAACACGGAGACCTTCTTCCGCACATTGATTTAAGCCACTGCCGCCTTGTTGTAAGTTCCTTTAACACGGCAAATATGCTAAAAATTAAGTTTGGGCATATTTGCATTTCGCTCTCCTGCATTAATAAGGGACGTTTTTAATGAGAAAGTTTTACCTCGGTTTGGTCTGCCTGCTTGTTCTTACCTATTGTTTGACGGTTGAGCCCGGCAAGAGTTCCGCCGTTTCACCTCACATCGTTATCAGCCAGTTTCAAACGGGCGGCGGAGGTGCGGGCACGTTTAACGACGAGTTTGTCGAGATATTTAATCGCGGAGCTGACCCCGTCGATCTGAATGGTTATAGGCTCGTTTACCGCTCGGCCACCGGGTCGGTCGATGTAGCGATGCCTTTTGCGGTGTGGACAACCACAACAGTTATCCCACCCGGCGGCTATTATCTGATCGCATCGACATCTTATGACGGCACGGTCACGCCGAATCTACAGTACAATCCGACCACTTGCCAATGCTCGATGGGTGCGGCGGGCGGTGGGCTTGCACTTCGTCTCGGAGCAAACAATACAGGTGCCGTTATCGATTCGGTAGGCTGGGGATCAGCCACAAATATATATGTAGAGGGTGCGGT
>JANNGV010000263.1:0-13936 GCA_031404055.1 Chloracidobacterium sp. | reverse complement strand
TCTTGTTCATCTTGTTCCGTGGTTTCCCCTTTTTTACCACAGAAAAAGAGGAACAAGCACGAATAAGAGGAACAAAAACGGAGCATTACGATCATTTCAGTTTCCATCAAAAAGAAAGTTAGTTAGATAGGTTTTTCAAAGAACTTTATTAATATTTCTTCCGCGTTACGTAGCGCGTTAATATGTTGATCACCAATATTATTGCAACCAAAACCATCGTCGCCGCCCATGCCTTTTCGTGCCACTCGTCAAAAGGCGAAATTGCGTAGTTATATATCTGCACTGTAAGCGAAGCCATTGGCTCATCAAGATAAATATTGTAAAACCTGCTTCCAAAAGCCGTGAATAAGAGTGGAGCCGTTTCCCCTAATACACGTGCGACCGCAAGCATGACACCCGTGGCAATTCCCGTCATCGCAGCGGGAATCACAATATCCAGAGTGACGCGCCATTGCGGGGCACCCAACGCGAGAGCCCCTTCGCGCATCGACTTCGGAACGAGCTTCGTCATTTCCTCGGTAGTGCGCGTTATTATCGGAATCATTATCAGTGCAAGGGCCAGAGCACCCGCAAGTGTCGAAAAATACCCTTGCTGCAACACGACCAATGCATAAATAAACACCCCAAAAACAATTGAGGGAATTCCGATCATCGCGTCAGCCACAAACCGGACCGTTGTGCCGAACCAGCCATCGCCCATCTCGGCAAGATAAGTGCCGACTGCGATCCCGATAGGAATGCCTCCAATCGACGCGAGTCCAAGCATGATCAATGAGCCGACGATCGCGTTTCCGATGCCACCGCCCTCACCAACCGGTTTAGGGGTTTCGACAAGGAACGACCAACTTAGCGATGACGCCCCTTTGTAAGAAATATATCCGAGTATGGCGACTAATACGCCAACAACGGTAAACGCGCAAACGGCGGTTACAATGGTAGCGAATGAATTTGTTAATCGTCGTCTGTCCATTCTACTTCTTAGGCTATGCGGTTCTCCGGCCAACGCTCAAAATTAAGAGTTTGGCCAGGGCATTTACGATGAATGTGACCACAAATAATATCAGGCACATCTCGATGAGAGCACTCAAATAAAGATCGCCCGTGGCTTCAGTAAACTCATTAGCGATTACGGAAGCGATCGTATAGCTCGGATCAAAAAGCGAGGCGCTTATCTTGGGCCGATTTCCGATAACCATTGTTATCGCCATTGTTTCGCCGATCGCCCGCCCAAGGCCCAGAATCACCGCACCCGCAATACCAGAGGAAGCGTTAGCCAAAACTATTTTCGTCGTTTCCCAGTGGGTCGCACCGAGAGCGAGAGATGCCTCTCGTTGCGTCACCGGTACGGCCTCGAGCACATCTCGGACTACGGCAGTAATGATCGGTGTGATCATGATCGCCAAAATAATTCCGCCGGTCAGCATCCCCAATCCGGTAACCGATCCCTTGAAAAATGGAAGCCAGCCGAGAGACGATTGCAAAACAGGCTGAACATAGACCCTGAGCAACGGAGCGAGAACAAAGATAGCCCAAAGGCCGTAAACTACAGAAGGAATCGCGGCCAGCAACTCAACCAAAAACGCCAGGGGTCTAGCTAAACTTTTCGGGGCCTGTTCAACCAGGAAAACGGCAACGCCGATCGAGAGCGGGGTGGCAATCAGAAGAGCCAGCAGCGAAGAAACCAGTGTTCCGTAAACAAAAGGCAGCGCCCCGAACTCACCTTTAATTGGATCCCAGACCGTGCCGAATAAAAAGCCCAATCCAAATCGCTCAATCGAAAGCCATGAGTTCTGCGTCATGACGACGATCATCCCTATCACGATCAGAAGGATAAGCGACGCACAAGATGCCAGAGCAAAGCGAAAAATATTGTCGCCGCTGAGTATGGATTGATTAGCCGATTTTTTCACAAAGAGTCCGTCTACCCAATTTTCCTATCTCGATGGCGCCGCAAGTGTTCCCGCTGGAGTCGTGCCGCCCGAAACCAGCGCTATCTTTGCCGAAGCGCGTTTTACCATGCCTTCGGGCAAGGGAGCGTAGTATAATGGGCGGGCATGTTTCTGTCCCTCATTTATACCCCAGGTTAGAAAGTCGATAAGTGTTTTTCTAATAAATTCTTCGGGCTGGTTTTTATAAATTATAACGTAAACATAGCTCGAAATCGGATATGCATCCGCACCTGCCGCATTTGTGATCGATACGCGCAGATCTTCCGGCGTATCGTTCAGCGTTTCCGCGGCCGCGCTCGTGACTGATTCAAAACTCGGAACGATAAACTTTCCGGCACTATTTTTTATTTCTGCGACAGGCATGCCGTTTTTAACGGCATAAGCCAGTTCTACATATCCGATGGTGTTCGGCGTTTGTTTGACCTGCCCGGTTACACCTTCATTTCCCTTTCCTCCCAAACCGACAGGAAAGCTTGGGCTTGTGCCTTCGCCCACTTTTTGTTTCCATTCAGGACTGACCTTCGATAAATAGTTGGTAAATACCGCCGACGTTCCGCTGCCGTCCGAACGATGAACGACTATGAGATTGACATCCGGAAGCTCAACTCCGGGATTGTCGGCTTTAATCCGGTCGTCATCCCACCGTGTGATCTTGCCAAGAAAAATATCGACAATCGTTTCGGGCGAGAACCGTATCGGAACTTTAACCTGTTCCAAATTGTAAGTTAATACAACGGCACCCAAGATTACAGGGATATGAATAATCTCGCCTGGAGCCGATTTAAGGTCCTCATCGCTCATCGCGACGTCGGTCGCTCCAAACTGGATCGTTTTTTCCTTTGTTTGTTTGATCCCGCCGCCCGAACCGATTGATTGATAATCGATCTTCACGTCCGGATTGAGAAATCCGAATTCGTGAACCCATTTCTGCATAAGCGGACTAATAAAGGATGATCCCGCTCCCTGCATTTTGACGACGTTCCCTTTGCCTTGCCTCCCACTGAAACACGCGGGCAGTATCGCTAAACCGATAATTAGAACTGTAGTTAAGAAATAACTGGTTTTGGACGAGGCCATAAATAGGAATATCCGAAAGAAATGTTGTAAAAGTTATGATTTGTATCCAATCTTAGTTCACATTTTGATACTTTTAGTTTAAATTATAGTTAATTCTTAACGTGTGTCCTTTCACAAATTCGTTTATTTAACAATTTGTTAACATCGAAGTAATATCGATGTTGTATCTTACTCAATTCCGACTCAATATCGCTGACTTTACATAGGGTGAATCTATGGATTTGATTGATGACTTGGGAAATGATTTGGTTTTTGCGTTTCTGGTTGAAAGAAAGCATCGCCAAAAGATTGATTCAAAGGATGTTTCGGTTTTTATCGGCCGATTCAAAGCTGCACTTAAATTTATCTCCACTCGCGACAGTAAAATGGCTAAAACCGGTTTAACCGATCAGAGTCCGCGCGCGGCCGACCACTAATCGGTTCGCTAGTTTGCCAATAACCTTCAAGCTAATCCGATTTTCCGCAAACGGGATGGATGTTGCGTTGTTTATTTTCGCCAATCTTTTTGCGTCCTACATCCCGCTGTTTCTCGAATTCTATTGCTCGGATTGATTTCATATCGGGCAAGCAAGCTGCTGAAACCCTGTCCGCCTTTAAAATCCGGCAAACGACTCATAGCACCTCCAACATCAAAACCATGCATTCACCGCCGATTGATTCTTTGTTGGCGGTTATTTAATATTGTTGAAGATTTGCCAGGAGGGAATGATGATACATCACCACAGAATGAAGCGGTTAGGCTCTCTTGCCTTGACCGCCGTATTAACAATGCTGCCGCTTTTGGCGACGGCCCAGACGCGCGTTAGCCTGCCGAAGAATAAGTATAAGGTGCAGGACGACGTTAAACTCGGACGTGACGCCTCGGCCCAGGTCGAACAGCAGTTTCCGATTCTGAACGATGCACAGGCTCAGCGTTATGTCGAAAGCGTTGGCGAACGTTTGGTGGCCGCCATTCCCGCCCAGTTTCAACAGTCCGCGTTTCGATACAGTTTTAAGGTCGTCAATGCCCGTGACATCAATGCATTTGCCCTTCCCGGCGGCCCGATGTACGTCAATCGCGGAATGATCGAGGCGGCTAAGAACGAAGGCGAAATGGCTGGTGTGATGGCACATGAGATAAGCCACGTCGCTCTCCGACACGCAACGGCACAGGCAACTGAAACTCAGAAGTATCAGATCGGCTCGGTGCTTGGGCAGATCGCCGGAGCCGTGATCGGCGGCGGTCTAGGCCAGGTGATCGGAGCGGGCAGCCAACTCGGTTTTGGCATTGGAGCCCTGAAATATAGCCGGTCATACGAAACTCAAGCAGACATTCTCGGCGCGCAGATAATGGCCGATGCGGGCTATGATCCGCGAGACCTGGCGAATATGTTCCGTACGATTGCCCAGCAAAGTGAAGGCGGCCGCGGCCCGCAATGGATGAGCAGCCACCCCGATCCGGGAAATCGATATGAAAAGATCAATCAGGAATCCGAACGGCTTCGTGTTTCGCCCAACCCGATAAAGGTGACCCGCGAATTCTCCAGGGTGCAGGAAAGGTTGAGAAGCTTACCGCGTGCCCCGTCAATGGCCGAGATCGAACAGGGCATTAAAAACAGCGGCGGGCAAGGCACGAATCCGATGGCGGGCGGCCAATATTCACGCACCGTCGCGTATCCGTCGACACGCTTGCGGACTTACAACGGCAATGGCATTAGATTGAATGTCCCGAGTAACTGGCGCGAATTCGCCCAAGGCAGCCTGACGTTTGCTCCGGACGGTGCGTTCGGCGATCAGGGCATAACGCATGGTGTGATGATTGGAGTTTATCGCCCTCAGAGCTCCGGTCTGGCAAATGCCTCGCGCGATTACGTGCAAAGCATGCTGCAGAACAATCAGTATTTGACGCAGCGGAACAATCTCACAAGGTCTTCGGTAGCTGGCCGCCAGGGCTATACGACGACGCTGTCAGGCCGTTCGCCGGTGACCAATCGGAACGAGTTAGTAACGATATATACGGCCCAGCTTCGCAGCGGCGATCTCTTGTACATCGCGGCTGTCGCACCTGAAGAAGAGTCTTACAGATACAACGTTGCGTTCAGGAACATGATCAATTCTATTCAGTTGAACGACTAAATATTTCTCTCTTTTTCGGTCTTCGTTCCTCTTGTTCCGTGGTCGGCTTTAAACCTGACCACGGAATAAGAGGAACGGGAAAGAATAATTGAAAAAGATAAAACACTTGACCGGCAGCTTTTTACGCCGCGGCATCATCGGGCTTTGTATTGACGGTCAGCAAGGCGGCAGCCGCAATAAGTGAAATGACGGCACTTGCGATAAAGGCGGCGGGTGCTCCAAATTCAGTCCATATCAAGCCGAAAAGCAGCGACGCGGGGAAAACCGTTATCCCGAATGCGAGATTGTAGAACCCGTAGGCCGTACCGCGTTTTTCATCCACTACCATATCTGCCACAAGAGCTTTTTCAGTTCCTTCGGTCAGCCCAAAATACATTCCGTACACAATAAACAGGGCCCACGCCTGCAATGGCGAATCAACAAAAGCAAACCCGGCATATACAAGAGCGTAGACGATCCAACCGGCGATGATCATCTTTTTGCGGCCGATCCGGTCGGATAGATCGCCGCCGATTATCGAGCTGACGACCTTGCTCAAATGCAGAACCATCCACAAAAGCGGCAGCATCGGGGGAGCGATACCAGCTTGTTGAGCACGTAAGAGAAGAAACGCGTCGGTCGAATTCGAGAGCGTGAAGAGCGCAACGACGACGAGAAAACGTTTAAAATTTCCGTCAAATTCCTTGATCGAGAATTTTATCGGTATCGAGTCGAATTCTTTTACCGGCTTTGTCTCCTCATGGACAAAAAATATGATCACGAACAGGCCGATGACTACGGGAACTGACGCAAAGAGGAATACTTGCTGGTAGTCACGCGCGGTCGGCGATTCAGGATCGGCCGCAATATATGACAGCAGCAGGAAGGCTACCACAGGCCCGATCACCGCTCCGAGATGATCGGCGGCCCGGTTAAAGCCGAATGCAAGGCCGCGTTTTTCACGCGGCACGCTGGCCGCAAGCAGTGCATCTCGCGGGGCTCCGCGTATACCCTTGCCGACGCGGTCTGTCATTCGCACCGCGAGCACTTGCTGCCAGCTTGTAACAAACGCGAGCAGCGGCCGAACGACAGCCGCGAGTGAATATCCGAGGAAAACCGGGAGCTTGCGCTTGTGAAAACGGTCGCTGAGATAGCCCGAAAAGAGCTTCAAGACGCTGGCCACCGATTCGGAGAAGCCTTCGATCAGTCCGATAAAAAACGGTGACGCTCCGAGTGTTAAAAAAAGAAACACCGGCAAAAGCGGATAGATTATTTCGCTCGAGGTATCGTTTAGAAGGCTGACAAGGCTTAACGCAAAGACATTTCCAGGAAGGCCGCGGTATCGATGCCAAAAACGGGACTTTTTGGTTTTTGGCGGCTGATCCATAAAAGTAGAACAGCCTCACAGGCTGTTCTGATCAATGGCAGAAGTTTTTTAAGCGATCGCGGCACAACGAATTGTTTCTTCTTATTCCTGCTTTTCTCCTCTTTTTCCGTGATTTTTTCTGAATTCCCGGACCACGGACTAGATAGCTGAATAACGGAAAGCACCGTGAGGTCCGTCTACCGCTTGCGTTCGACCGGCGGCTTTAATTTCGGAGTGCCGCTCGAACTGAAATACCAAAGCGAAACGCTGCCGGCCACGGCAATAACCAAAATTACACCGACAACGGCCAGACGGAATGCCATCTTAACGGTCTTCTTCAAAGCCTTGTAGGCAACAAAAGCGACGCCCAGAAATACGAGCAGAAACGACACGGCCACAACCACGCCAATCGTGCCTCCGCTTGGAGCCACCTCAAATTGCAAAATCAAAAAACTCATGTTTCCTTACGCTGCGTTAGGGCCTTTTCGATCTCGGCTATCTCTTCGTCTGTCATCGAGGCGGTTTCGGACGGCAAAGAATACTCTTCGTCGGCCCACGACCCAAAATCAAGAAGCTTGCATCGCTCCGAGCAAAACGGGCGAAATTCGTTTCCGGTAAACTCCGTCGGTTTACCACAATTCGGACACTTTACAACGGGCATAACAAATCAATTAAGCGTCAGATTACCACAAATCCGGACACCCGCGAAACCTTAGCTCGCATCAAAAATCCGTTGATTGTTTGGAGCTTAGATGTGATGATATGAACGTGTTTATGGGTGTAGAGTTCCGGAAAGTCTGCGGGGCACACTGAACAATTTGATCACGAAAAGCGTATCTCAAGATAGATTTTAACAGGGGAAGAACCGAATATGAGCGATTACAAAGAACGCTTCGACAAGTGGCAGAAAGATGCAAAGGAAAAATTTGAAGAGATCGACAAGCAGCTTGGCCTAAAGGACAAGATTGAAGAAGGAGCTCGCGCGGTTGTGGAAACGGCCCAAAAAAGCGCTGAAAAGATAAAAGCCGAGGCCGGAAAAACTGAGGTTGGCAAGCAGGCCGTAAAGGTCGCCGAAGGTACGATCAAAACCGCCGAAAGCGCCGCCAAGCAGGCCTGGAACGCCAGTGAGCCGATCCGCGACGCGGCCGAGGCCGCGGGCGATAAAGCCGGTGACGTTGTAAAAGAAGCGGGCAAGGCCGCGGGTGATGTGATCAATGTTGCCGGCAAAACAGCGGGCGAAATCATCAATGTCGCTGGAAAAAAGGCAGGTGAGATATTCGACGACGCCTACCAAACCGTCGGCAAGAACGCGGACCGGGTATCAAAGGCCTTTAACTTCGGGGCTTCGTGGACGCGTACCATCGACTCAGCTATGAGCGCCTTTTCGAAAACAACCGGCTGGATACAGGAAAATCCGCTCCAGGCCGCCGCGACCGGGGCATCAATGGCCGTCGGTGCGGGCATGGGCGTCGTTTTCACCGGCATCAGCTCACACTGGTTATTCAATTCCGCATTGCCGGCATGGTCGGTCAAGAAGGCGGGCGAACAATTCAACGGCTATCTCAAGACCCGCGAAGAGCTGATCGAAAAAGGCGAGCTTAGCCAGGCCGAAACCGAACGCGTCAAATTCGAACGCGATATCGCCCGCCGTATCGGAGCCCCTCTTCTCGGCGCGTTCTCATTCGCCTCTGGTGCCGTCATGATGACCAACATCCTTAATCCAAAAGAGATCACCGGCGCGCCAATTTCATGGCTCCTCGGCGGCAACCCGCTCCTCGAAGGAGCATGGTTCTTCGGCAACGGCATCGTCTGCTTCCAAACCAGCTACGACTTTTTCATGATCGCCATCGAAGACCAAGCCGAGGCCCAGCGGCTGGTGAAGGAGATAAAAGGATTGTTGCCGCAAACGGTGTGACCTTTCGGATTGCTCCATTTGTCGCCAAAACTCATATTTTTGACGTAATTGGCCTTCTCATTTTTGAATATTCAGCAGAACTTTATTCGTGCGGTAAGTGATCGTGAACTTTTCAAAGTATTGAAATGCAAGAAGGCCGGGTCGGGTGGAATCGAAAGACGTTGAGTGAATAGAAATAACGTTACCGGTTTCGTCAAGTTTGATCTCATTCGCGATCACCGTCTGGACGTAAGGAGCTTTTTTCTTGTCGTTGACAAGGTATCGATACTCTTTCGGATTGAGTTTCTCATCATAGGTCGTAATCCCTTCCCACGTCCGGCCCTTTGCATCGGTACGTAGAAATCTGATCTGCTCGCCTTTCAGCCCGTATTCGAAAACTATCTCCGCCCGTTTTGAACCATCCGTGCACAATTCCTCGTATCGGTCTATTTTGCCGATCGGGTCCTTTTTTTTCCGGATCGTATAGTTCGCGCAAAGGTCCTGCTCAGTCGGCAAATTCCAATTTGCGTGAAACGAGTCGGAAAGCTTTTTCGATGGGTTTCCGTCTTTGTCGAGATAAGTGGTCTCTATCTTCGTTCCACTCTTGTCCCGAAAATAGCGCGCAACGATCTGACCCACGTTTCCATAAGTGATACTGAGCACTACCTTATTGTTCTCGTCATACTCGTTGTACGCGGTTCTGTAACGCTGCTCGCCTACATATCTCCCTCCTTGCACGATGTAGATGCGTTCACTCAGTATCGAGCTGATCTTGCCCTGTAGTTTCAACGGGTCAGGCTTTTGAAATGGCTCCTGAGCAAAGCCGATCGCTGAAAAAAGGGCGATCAAAGGCAATAATATTGTGTGTGCGAGTTTATTCACGGCGGTTTGGGTTGACCCACATCCTAACATACATTTCCATGGCCTCGAGGGTTGGGACGCTTAGAGACGCGTGCCGACAAAATCGCTTACCTGATCTGAATCGGAAACGGCAGAAAGCAGAGAACGAAAATCAGAAGAGTCAGGATAGCAATCACCGTCCGGGCTGCTCCGAGCGGTGACTGATCACGCGGTTCAGGGTGGCGTATCCGCATCATTACCGCGAGCAGGACGGCGATCAGAAATCCGCTTGGGCTGTTGAAATAGAACCATCCCAAAATAGACAGTGTTGCCATCAGAGCAAATGCTATGCGGCCCGTCCAGCGGTGAAATGTCTCGCCAAATACCGCATAGATCGCATGCCCGCCGTCGAGTTGGCCGGAGGGTATCAGGTTCAAAGCAGTAACCAGCAATCCAACCCACGCAGCGAAATAAAAAGCGTTTCCCATGCTTAAGTGCAGATCAATGCCGCGAACATAAGCGAACAATTGCATCAGAAGCGGGTCGGAAAACATGATGCCGCTCGGGCTGGCGATCTGCTGCGCGGTAACGGGCTCCATTGTGACGACGCCGATAATCGCTATCGGTATCAGCGCAATAAACCCGGCTATCGGTCCGGCGACGCCAATGTCAAAAACCGCCTTACGCGAAGGCATTGGAGAGCGTATTTTGATAAACGCTCCGAATGTTCCGGCCGGGCCGATCATCGGCGGAGTCGGGATAAAGTAGGGCAGCGTCGCGTCGACTTTATAGATACGGCATGCGATATAGTGGCCCATTTCGTGAGAGATCAGGATAAAGAGCAGCGAAAGGGAAAAGCTCAAGCCGTATTTCAAATATCTGGCGTCGGTAAAAAGCAGATAAACGGCATCCGCGACCAGAGCGGCGTACCGTGTCGGCAGGCTTGTAATAAATTGAAAGATCTCAGGCCACGTCTGCGGATCGGCTTCTGGCAGGGTCTGAATGATGCCGAACGGGAACAGCGTACCGGCTATGGTCGTGGTAACGAGCGTCAGCAGCAGGAAACCGATGTGTTTCAACCACGTTCGCCGCGTAGGCCGCGGGTAGTGCTCAAAAAAACTATCGTCTAAATATCTCTCCGGAGCTGCCATCGATTAAACCAAAACAAAAGCCGTAAATCACAAGCATACACTGCACTTTGCGATTTACGACTGCGAAACTTGTAAAAAACCATTGCCACTTTGGGGCAAAACAGACTAATCCATCGCTTTTTGCCGACAGTTCTTTGCCCGGCTTGAAGCGGATCGTTTTCCCGGCCGGGATCGGCACTTCCTTTCCGGTTCTCGGGTTGCGGCCGACACCGCGTTTACGGGGCTTGACGACAAAAACGCCAAATCCGCGAAGCTCGATGCGTTTCCCTTTTGCCAGGGCATCCTTCATGGCATTGAAAAGAGAGTCGACAACCTGTTCGGCTTTCTGTTTCGGCACACCCGTTTTGTCGGCAACCTGATTGACTATGTCCAGCTTGATCATTATGTCCTCCTTTTCTTGATTGAACGTGGAAGCAGATAACTCAGTGGGTATTTATCATCATATTCCCCTAACTCTACATCTGTCAAGATTTTGCGACGGGTATCGGCGGTGGTGTTTTACTTCTCGATTCAAAGCAGGCCGGGTATTAGTTTACAAATGCGAGGAACCGATCCAGCACTATATCGGGTGCTTCCATATGCGGAAAGTGGCCGATGCCGGGCAACTCAACGATATTTTTTTGATCGGGCACAACCTCGCGGAAACGCTCGGCCAGGTGTCTGCCCGACACCGGGTCATACGAACCGTTAATGAAAAGAAAAGGCTGGGTCATTTTTTGGAGCGGCTCTACCCAACGAGACCGGAATCTGGATCGTTCAGCCATGTAGCGGATCAATTTGTGGGCGATGTGCTTGCCGTTATTGTGTTTGAAGAGCGAGACGAAATCTTTGAGTTCGTCAGCGTTCGGTTTAGTTTCCGGACCAAAGATCGAAGCCAGGCTCTTTGCAAACTGCGAATCCGGTATCAGCCGGCCGAAGTATTTACCTATCGGGCTTATCAACAATTTTTGCGCAAGTATCGGACGATGGGTTTCCGGGAAAAGAGCTCCATTAAGAAAACAGATTGATTCTATTGAAAAATTAAGTCTGTCTTCAGCATCGCGGGCGAGCAGTTCCTGTGTGATCGTATTGCCGTAATCGTGGGCGAGAATGTGAATGCGTGAAACGCCAAGATGATCGAGCAATGCAACGATGACATCAGCCTGGGCAAATGTTGTGTAGTCAAAATCATATGGCTTTGCGGAAAAGCCGTAGCCGATCAGGTCGGGAGCGACTACTGTGAATCGGGTGTTTAGCCCATCCCAAATTTTTCGGTAATCGAATGACGATGTTGGAAAGCCGTGCAGGCAAAGCAAAACCTCGCTGCCAGAGCCGATTTTGCGATAAAAAATAGGATAACCGTTATGCTCAAATAAGCTGCCGCTTTTCTGCCAATCGTGTAGTTCCATGGGGAGTTAACTTTCCATTCAAGCTGTGAAAAATGTTAGAATCCTAGCACGATTCACAGTAGAAAACTCAGTCGAGGGCACAATAATTATGCGTTGGAGAGACCAAAGGCAGAGCACAAATGTTGAAGACCGCCGGGGAATGGGCGGACGTGGTTTGGCGATCGGCGGCGGCGGGATCGGCGTTTTGGTGATCGCGGTCGCGGCGCTTTTGTGCGGTGTCGATCCGCGACAGTTGCTTGAGAATTTGCCCCAGACTGAAGTTCAGCAGCCCTCAACTACGAGCAATTCGACAAATAAACCAGCCGACGAAAACCGCCAGTTTGTCGGGGCCGTTATGGGAAGCACGGAAGATGTTTGGGGAGCAATACTGCCGCAACAGGCCCGAATTCGTTACACGGCACCAAAACTCGTTTTGTTCACCGGGCAGGTTTCCTCAGCTTGCGGTTATGCAGGAGCCGCGACGGGACCGTTTTATTGCCCGGGAGATCAAAACCTGTACCTTGATTTTGCGTTTTTTCAGGAACTGAAAAGCGAGTTCAAGGCCCCGGGCGATTTTGCTCAGGCTTATGTGATCGCACATGAGGTGGGCCATCACGTTCAAAATTTGCTGGGGACGATGGATAAAGTTCAGCGTGCGGGAAATGACAACCGGCTCTCGGTTGCTCTTGAGCTGCAGGCGGATTGCTACGCGGGCGTTTGGGCAAACTATGCGGCCAAAAAAGGCCTCGTCGAAGCCGGCGACCCGGAAGAAGCCATCCGTGCCGCCCAAGCTGTTGGAGACGATATGATACAGAAACGCACGCAGGGCTATGTCGTTCCCGACTCGTTTACTCACGGCTCTGCGCAGCAAAGAATGGAGTGGTTTGCCCGCGGGTTCAAATTGGGTGATATGCGGCAGTGTGAGACATTCAGGTTGTCGGCGTAAACGGGCGACCGTAGATCTCCCGATAGATCCAGCCCAGTACGCGGGCCTCGGCAGTGCAGAGGGCTTCGAGCCAGCAGCTTGATAGATAGAGTCGCTTTTCAGCTTTCGTCGTCAGTTTTTCCGCTTTCTGGATCGCAGAATCGAGAGGTTTTACCTCAAGCTTATTGGCCTCGCTGACCTCGTCTTTTGTCGCCTTGGATTCATGCAGGGCGGCTATCACATCGTTCATCCACAATCCCAAAAGCGGCTCGGAAGCATTTTCCTGCAATGCCTGAAAAATACCGATGGCAAAACGGGCCTCCGCGTTTTCGAACGGGTATGTGCCGATACCGGTTGCCGCGTCGTCTGCCTGTTTCCATTGGAAAAGCTCTTCCGTGTGCGGGTGTCGCATTCTGGCGGTTCGCTCATCATAGGTCAAAAACCATTCGATCAGATCGGCTAGCGAGGTTGGCTCCAATACACCCTCCGAGTTCCGGCGAAGTTTGGGGGGCTGATTTTCTTTTTGTGCTGCTTCCGTCATTTCTTTTTTGAATTTTACACTATCGCATTGAAAAGGCCGCCTGCAAAACTTGGACGGCTGAGCAAACTGAAGTTTGAACTCTTAACAAGGGCGTGCATATAATCTTCACATACCGTGGTTGAAGAAACTCTCGACAACACCTTTCAAACTGATGCGGACGAAGAAGCCGAAGAGAGCGATCTTGGCTTCGGATCGGTCGTTGCGGGGCAAAGCCGCCAGAGGCTGCTCAATCAGGACGGCACTTTTAATGTCGAGCGCGCTGGACTCGGACGATTTACATCGCTCAATCTATACCATACGCTGCTTGCGATGTCGTGGCGGGTATTCCTGAGCCTTGTCCTGCTCCTGTATTTTCTAAGTAATATTTTGTTTGGGGTTCTGTATGCGGCAATCGGCGCCGAGGCATTGGTTGATACATCCAGCACGCCAACCGACAATTTATTGATTCGGGGCTTTTTCTTTAGCGTTCAGACTTTTGCGACGATCGGTTACGGAACAATCCATCCCGTTGGTATAATTCCAAATCTTCTCGTTACCATAGAATCGTATTACAGCCTTATTGCCAATGCGCTGATCACCGGGGTTGTTTTCGCGCGTTTTGCAAAGCCAACGGCAAAAGTAAAGTTCAGCAATGTGGCCGTGGTGGCCCCATACAGGGACATTGAAGGACTGATGTTCAGGATTGTGAACGGCCGAAGCAGCCAATTGCTTGAAGTCGGCGCTCAGGTATTG
>JANNGV010000262.1:0-6517 GCA_031404055.1 Chloracidobacterium sp. | reverse complement strand
AGCGGTGGATTACTCCTTCGTACAACGCACAGGCGTCCGCAACCTTGCCCGCCCGCTCCGAATCGCGGGCCGCCCAATAGCCAGCCTTGCCGCGGTCGTCGTGTCCTTCTCCGCATACCGAGCGAGGTGTTCGACAAACATTCGCGAGCTTTCAGCGAAATTGCCGTTCTCGTGCTGGAGCCATGCCAGTTCAAATTGCGCACCGGCAACCTCGATCGCATTCGGAAATATCGTCAAAGCGGTGTTTAGAAAATATGTTTCCTCACCCTTATTTTTCGCGTCGCGGGCCGCATAACCGGCATCGGTAAATGCTTTCGGCGTCAACTTTCCATTTGGAAATTTCTGCCGCATTTCGTCAACGGTTGCGCGTGCATCCGGCCAAAGTTTCGCTTTCGCGTAACCTATGGCAAGCTGATAATAGGCATCTTCTTTTTCCGGCGCGGTCGCCGGTATCAGATTAAAAGCGGTCTTCGCCTCAGGCATTTTTTTGAGATTTGACAGTGTGACAACTCTCCTGAAATTGACCGCCGCCGTCGCCGCGGCGGGAAAATTCTGGACAAGATCGTTGTAAGCCCTGTCGGCTGCGGCGTAGCTTTTCGAAGCAAAAAGCTTATCGGCCTTAATTTGGGCTTCTTCGCCGTTGATTGGCGTCAGGCTTTGTGCCAGTGACGATAGTTTGCCTTCCGCTTCTTTGGCCGCGTCGGAGCCGGCGGCATAAAAATAGGCCTTGCGATAATATCTGATCGCCTCGGCCTGGGTTCCCTGGCTCTCAAATGCCTTCGCCGTTGCGAGCAGAGCCGGTCCCGAATTCTTTTCGTTCAGATCTCGCAGAAAGCCCGGCACCGGCGCCGCTTGTCCTGATTGAACGGCCGAATTTGCCCACAGAAGTTTAGCGTCCGTTAAATGCAGCGATGTCGGAAAGTCATTCGAAAGCTTTGCAAAAACGCTCATTGCTTCCGTATGATTACCTGCCTGCTGCAGAGCTTTTCCGCGTAGCCACAAAGCGTAATCTCCGACATTTGTTTTTTGCTGAAAGTCATTCGAATTCAGCATTGCCGCCGCACCGGCGAAATCGCCCGTCTCAAAGCGAATTCGCCCTCTTAGCAATTTTGCCAACGCTCCGGTCCGTTTCCCCGCAAATCGCGACTCGACATTTGCAACAACGCTTTCCGGCGGCAGTTTGCCGTCCTTCGTCAACTGCCTTAGCGACTCAAGAGCCTGCACTTCAGTTTGCTGAGCGGAACAGCCGACAATGAACAGAACTGAAACAAAAATAAGAAGTGAAAAATAAGAAGCGAATCTATGAAACATTGATTAAAGTAACTCCTGAGTGCTTTGATGCGAAAAAAAGGTGCGGTTTCTGTCTTACTAAAAAAGCTTTCAAAATATATCGAACCACATTATGATAACAAAGCATCTATCGTTAGTCCTTATAAATTCCCAAAATGAAAATCTTATTAACCGTTCCATTGCTTTGTTTTTTGCTTGCTGCACATTCATACGCTCAGGTCGTCGTTCCTTCGCCGACCCCGCCCGCGGACGACACCGATGTTGTAAAAATCTCAACCGCGTTGATCCAGATCGACGTAACTGTCACCGACAAAAGAGGAAAGATCATCACCGATCTTAGGCGTGACGAGATCGAGATTTACGAGAACGGCAAAAAGCAGGACATCAGCAATTTCAATTTTGTCTCGAACGTGCGCGAAGCGGTCGAAATGGTTAAGGGCAATCAGCCGGTTGGTCCGATCCTGCCGCCAACCGCCGTGAAGCCGGAACAGGTCAGACGCACAATAGCTCTTGTCGTGGACGACCTGACGCTTTCATTCGAAAGCACATATTACGTCCGGCGTGCCTTAAAGAAATTTGTTGACGAGCAGATGCAGGACGGCGACTTGGTGGCAATTATCCGCACGGGAGCCGGAATCGGCGCGCTCCAGCAGTTTACGACCGACCGTCGTCAGCTATATGCCGCTATTGAGAAGGTAAAGTGGAACTCGATCGGAGCGGGCGGCGTCGGCGCATTCGCTCCGCTTGAGGCTAAGATCGATACCGGAGCACCTGAAGCCGAGCCCGAGCCGGGCGAAAGAACCGCCGAAGGAATCGAAAGGGAATTCAACGATTTTCGTCAAAGTGTTTTTGCGACCGGAACGCTTGGCGCGGTCAATTACGTCGTTCGTGGAATGGCTGATCTGCCGGGGCGTAAATCGGTGATGCTTCTCTCGGACGGCTTTAAGCTTTTTACAAAAGACGCCAGCGGCTCGATCGAATCCGGCCGGGTTTTGCAATCGCTACGGAGGCTGGTCGATCAGGCTAATCGGGCGTCTGTCGTTGTCTATACGATGGATGCGAGAGGCTTGCAGGTGACCGGTATCACAGCCGCCGATAACACGAGCGGCAGGACAAGCGAGGAGATCCAGCAGGCCGCGAGCGACCGCAGCACGGAACTTTCAGACACGCAGGACGGCCTTCGATATCTGGCGCGTGAAACGGGCGGCTTCGCCATCGTTAACAACAATGATCTCTCCGGCGGAATTCGCCGCATTCTCGACGATCAAAGCTACTATTTGGTTGGCTATGAGCCGGATATCGAAACATTCGATCCGAAAACTCGCAGATTTAATAAATTAGCCGTCAAGGTAAGCCGTCCGGGCGCCCGCTTGCGATACAGAAGCGGGTTTTTTGGCATTACCGACGAGAATATGAGCAGGCCGAAGGAAACCGGCAATCAACGCCTGGTGACTGCCCTTACATCGCCTTTTGCCGTCAACGACATTTCTCTCCGTTTAAATACACTGTTCGGCAGCGATCAGCGTCAGGGAGCGTTTGTCCGTTCTCTGCTTCACATCGCGGCAAAAGACCTGACATTTACCGACGATCCGGATGGCTCGAAAAAAGCCGTCTTCGATGTGCTTGCGGTCGGATTCGGAGACAACGGAGCGGCAGTCGATCAAATCTCGAAGACGTATACGATGAATCTGAAAAAGGATGTTTACGACCGGTTTATGAAGAGCGGATTCGTCTACGATTTTACCTTCCCGATCAAGAAGCCGGGCGCTTATCAGCTTCGTGTTGCGCTCCGCGATCATGCTACCGAAAAGGTCGGCTCGGCCAATCAGTTTGTTGAGGTTCCTAATCTTAAGAAAAATCGCCTTACGCTTTCGGGCGTCGGTCTTGAGAATGTCTCGTTCGAGAATTGGAATAAACGCAATGCCGGAGCCGCCGCGAACGATGTCGAGTCTAACCCGCTGAACGACACTTCACTGCGGCAATTCAAACGGGGAACAGTTTTGAACTACGGCTTTACGATCTATAATGCAAAGGCCGCGACCGGCACACCGCCCAGTTTAACTTCGCAGGTTCGGATGTTTCTAAACGGCAAACCGATCTTCGAGGGGCAAACGCAGCCGATATCAACCGCCGGCCAAACCGACCCCAAAGCTATAGCCTACGCTGCCTCACTAAGCCTCGGCACCTCGATGATATCTGGCGAATACGTGCTGCAGATCGTCATCACAGACAATTTGGCAAAGGGAAAACGGAAAACCACAAACCAATTTGTGCAGTTTGAAATTGTCGATTAAGCGTACCTCTGATCGTGACTCATTCGGATTGCAATTCACAGCGACAATATCTAATCTTATAATTTTGTCGCTATGCTGAATATCAAGTCGATAGAACTCACCGAGATCAATCTTCCGCTCGTCCATTTTTTTGAGACAAGCTTTGGCCGAACGTACGAACGGCGCATTGTCCTCGTACGCGTTGAGGACGATAGCGGTGCCGAGGGCTGGGGCGAGATAACATGCGGCGAAACGCCCGGCTATTCCGATGAATGGACCGATTCGGCCTGGGTGACGACCGAAAAGATACTTGCTCCGATGGTCATCGGCAAGGAATGCGAGTCGGCGGCTGACGTCTGGAGCCTGATGAAGTGGGTGCGCGGCCACCGAATGTCAAAAGCCGCAATCGAGACCGCTTGCTGGGACCTCGAAGCCAAAAAACTCGGCGTTCCTTTGTGGCGGCACTTAGGAGGCGTTAAAAACGAGATCGAATGCGGCGTTTCGATCGGTATTCAGGACTCGGTTGAACAGCTAATAGCCAAAATTCGGACCGAGCTCGACGCCGGTTATCGCCGGATCAAGATCAAGATCGGGCCCGGTTGGGATTACGACGTTGTAAAGCAGGTGCGTGAAAAATTCGGCAATATTCTGTTGATGGGCGACGCGAATTCGGCGTACACGCTTGCCGATATCGAACTGTTTAAACGCATGGACGAATTCGACTTAATGATGTTCGAACAGCCTCTGGCACACGACGACATGCTTGACCATTCGAAATTGCAAAAAGAAATCAAGACACCCATCTGCCTCGATGAATCCATAAAATCGCCCGAAGATGCCCGCAAAGCCATCGAACTAAAATCCGGCCGCATCATTAATGTAAAGTTGGGCCGCGTCGGCGGTTACGCGCAGGCGAAGCAGGTCGAAGAAGTTTGCCGCAACGCCGGAATCCCGATCTGGTGCGGCGGCATGCTCGAATCGGGCATCGGCCGCGCACACAACATTGCAATGTCCACGCTCGAAGGCTTCACAATGCCCGGCGATGTATCCGCCAGCAAACGGTATTGGCACGAGGACATCATCGAACCGGCGGTCGAAATTACTTCGAAAGGAACGATCATCGCGCCCGAAAAGCCGGGAATCGGTTTTGAGATAAAAAAAGATCGCATCGACAATTTAACAATAAGACAAATCCGGATTTAGGCTTCGCATAGCCACGCCGTTTACGGCGTGGAATAGTTTGCTCCAGTAATACCCAGGGCGTTTTAACGCCCTTACAAAATCGTTATGAGGTAAGGCCGTTGAAACGGCCTGAGAATCTCCTTGGTGAACGCGACCACGCCGTGAACGACGTGGCTACGCTAAAAAACAAAATCAACAGAATGTCTAATCGCTCGTACGCAGAGATCAATTTTCATATTACCTGGCACACAAAGGACAACCTGCCATTTATTACGCAAAAGCTCGAACCGGATCTATATGCCTTCATAAAAAATAGGATCGTAGCGATGCCGAACGTTTATTTTCAAGCAATCGGCGGATCGCTGAACACATTCATCTCGCCGCTTCGTTCTATCCGCCGTTCGAGATAGACCGTTGGATAGGCGAAATGAAGGGTGCCAGTTCGCACGAGTTTGGGAAGGCGTTACAATGGCAGAAGGGTTATGGTGTCGTTTCTTTTGGAACGAAGGATTTGGAATGGGTTGTGTCGTACGTTCGGAATCAGAAGGAACGGCATCAAACGGGGCGGCTTTCTGAACGCCTCGAACGGATTAGCGATGATGAGTTTGGTAAGGGCGTTGAAACGCCCTAAAAGATTGTGCGGCGAACGTCACCACGCCGTGAACGGCGTGGCTATGCTAAAACCAACAACCGTTCCGACAGTTTTCTCGGTTTTCGGCCTTCTGATCTTCGCTTCGTTCGCTCACGCCCAGACCATTACCGGTACGGTTTCAGACACTCAGAACCGTCCGATCATCAATGCAGTTGTCACACTCCAGACTCGCGAAACGATCTTTGCCCGCACAACGACGGATCAGTACGGAGAGTTCTCCGTCAATCACCCAAACGCGACGGAAATGTCTCTGATTGTTGAGGCGGAAGGCTTCACGGTTTTCACGCGAAAGCTTTCGAACGATGGCGTGCGGGATTTTTCGATAATACTTCAACCCGCGCAAATTTCCGCCGGTGTGACCATTTCGATCACCCGCACCGAAACGCGATTGAGCGAAACACCGGCGAGCGTTGTCGTCCTATCGCGAGACACTTTGGATTCGACAGCCGCGCAGACCG
Organism: Chloracidobacterium sp.; assembly: GCA_031404055.1. Lineage (GTDB taxonomy): Bacteria > Acidobacteriota > Blastocatellia > Pyrinomonadales > Pyrinomonadaceae > OLB17. The sequence goes on along the minus strand of JANNGV010000262.1, from coordinate 662 downwards.
TTGACGATTCGCTGCGGCAGATCGCCGGATTCACACTCTTTCGCCGCGGCTCAAGCAAGACCGCGAATCCGACTACGCAAGGTGCAAACCTTCGCGGAGTCTCTGGCAGCGGTGCATCGCGCTCCGCCGTGCTTTTTGACGGGCTGTCATTGAACGACGCTTTTGGCGGCTGGACGTACTGGTCGCGCGTGCCGCAGATCGCGGTCGAGCAGGCCGAGGTCCTGCGCGGCGGAGCAAGCTCGCTGTACGGAACCGGCGGTTTGAGCGGCGCGGTGAATCTTGTTCCGCTGAAAAACAGCGACGAGGCGGCGATCCTGAACATCCGAGCATCTTTAGGGTCGCAAAATACCGCTGATGGCAGCCTGTTTACGTCCGCCGCCAAAAACGGATGGGCGATCGATCTCGCCGCCGAAACATTTCAAACGGGTGGATATATCCCGACCGCAGCGAACGAACGCGGCCTTGCCGATACGCTCGCAAACAGCCGTCATAACAACGGAATTTTCACAATAGAACGCAAATTCGGCCCAAAAAGCTCCCCTCCTTTCAAAGGAGGGGTGGCAGGATTTAGCTCCCCTCCTGGTTTGAGGAGGGGTGCCGATGCTTCATCGGCGGGGTGGTCGGCTGACGGGGTGGCGGGAGGAACATCCGGGTAATATTTC
>JANNGV010000261.1:0-12263 GCA_031404055.1 Chloracidobacterium sp. | reverse complement strand
GGACTCTATGGTTTTTACCTTTGCCCATTGAAGCAGCGGTTCGACCGTCGCCCCAAATCGATTCTTTTCGCGATCGCTCCACACTTCGGCCACGTGCCGGTACAACTCCTTATATTTCTCCAGCTGCGGACCCTGGAGCGACGGATTCTTCCGATCGCCGCGTATGATAGCAAGATTGTGATGTTCAATCTTTGGACAATTATCGTGCAGGTATTCGGTCAGCCGCCAGATCTCGTCCATGTTTTCGCCCATCGCAACGGTATTCGAATGGATTCGAAAGCGCGGATCTTCTTCATTAAGTCTCGCGAGCATTTCATACGTCTCCATTGCTTTCTTGAACGACTGCGGGTTGCCGCGAAACCGGTTATGATACTCCGGCATTCCGTCTAAAGAGATCTCGCAAATAAATAATTCTAGCGTGTCGCTTTTCATCAACTGGCGAAGGGCCTTCTCCGTCCGGTCGGTAAAATAACCATTCGTTGGAACATAGATATTCCGGACCTTGTTGTTGTTGATAAATAGCTCGCAGATATCCGCAAATTCCTGCCGGATAAACGGCTCACCGCCCGAGAGATTCAGGTTCTCGAAATCACCAAGCTCAAGCGACAACTTTTCAAATTCTTCGTACGTCAGATCGTTACGCTGATTTAGTTCCTTCCAGTAAAAGCAGTGTTCGCAGGTTAGATTACAGATCGAATTAATAAAAACGATCATGAATGGCGGAGTTTGCCGTGCTCCGTGATTGGCTGCTTTCATTGAAAGCTTTGTGTGCCGCGCTACGCGTGAAACGATGTTCATAATGCTGTATTTCCTTTACGTATTGGTCCGCAAAACTAGCCCCTTGTTAGTAAAGACTTTACACTCCTCATGGTCTGCCGGAAGCGTATGTAATTGTCGAAGGTTGCCGATGGAAACTTCTCGAACACCCTCTGATTCGCAAGATAATATGCATCTATCCTGTCCAGTGATGAAAAGTCGCTTTGGCAATTGACCATCCCCATGTCAGTCGAGCAGGACGCTTTAAAATTTGCTCTGGCTATCTGTCTGGCGGCACGGTTGCTGCGGCCAAAAGGATACGCAAAAGTCATCGTTTCACGGCCCAAAACATCGGCGATCGCCGCCTTCGATCCGACAACCTCTGATTCGATCTCCTCTAAAGTTAGTTTGGTAAGATCCTGATGCGTTCGCGTGTGTGAGCCGAATTCGATTCCGTAACTATCCAGTTCGCTTATCTCTTCCCATGAAAGCAGTTCGCTTCGCGGGAATCCCGCTGGATTTCCCGCCCAATCGTTGTGCCGGCCGCAAAAATCGGTAACCAGAAAAACGGTACCGCTGAAATTGTATTCGTTCAGTATCGGAAAAGCCTCGGAATAGAAATTTCTGAATCCGTCATCAAAAGTCAGAATAACCGTCTTTGCGGGAAAGCCGGTTTCATTTACTCGAATTTCCGCAAGTTCGCGCAATGGGATCGCACGGTAGCCTGATTCGCTCAGATGCTTCATTTGCCGCCGAAAAACATCCGGAGCGGTAGAAATCACCGTGCCGCTGTCGTCGATCGAATGATAAGTGATAATCGGAACGGACAGCTCTCGCGATCCAGCGTTTGTATTTGAGTCCAAGTTTTCAGTTTCGACTTGCATTAAAATTCACGGTGTTTGGTCGCAAGAAACACTGATAAATGCACCCATAATTGTTTTCCTGTTCCTGCTTGTTACTCTTATTCCGTGGTCGAATTTAGTCTTCACCACGGACGAAGAGGACCAAGAAGGAATATGAGCAGCCCCGCTAAATTTCCGCCAGAATATCGAGTGTAAGCCTACCCAGCTTGTGCTGATTGAAAAACTTCTCGTGATATAACCCTCGGCTTTTTATCTCTGCGTTCTTTGATCGAATCGATAAGTTCTAAATACTGTTCCAGGTGCGGCTCTTCGTTCCAATACTTCAAATAGGCGCGATGCCCATTTTCACCCAGCTCATTTCTTAAACTAGGATTCGACGCGATTTTCCCCATCGCGTCCGACAGCTCGTCTTCGGTTCGATAAACGAAGCCGCCGTCGCTGTCTTCTACAACCTCCGGCAATGCTCCCAGATCGTTCACAATCACCGGGGTCTTATGCGAGAAAGCTTCAATTATTATAATCCCGAACGTTTCGTAGCAAATTGATGGAACTATAACGGCCAACGCCGAACGGTAAACTTCGGCAAGTCCGGCCTGACTCAGTCTGCCGAGAAACTCGATGTTCGGACAATCTTTTGCTTGTGCTTTGAGGTTTTCGCGGTAAGTTCCATCACCCGCGATAAGCAAATCATATTCCGGTTTTTTCTTGAAAACTTCAATTAAATTGTGCACACCCTTTATGTATTCAAGACGTCCCACGAAAAGAAAATATGGCCGCGACCTTTTGTGATCCGGCCGTGAACCATTTTCCTCAGCCGGCTTCGGCAAGAAATATGGAAGATGCCTGATCGGGATATCCAGCCCCATCTCAAGATGTTTTTTAAGCGTAAATCTGCTCGGTGACAGAAAACAATCAACGTGCTTCAGCATTTTGTCCATCAAGCCGGTCTGGCGCCAAAGCTGTGGCGGCCGCTTTCCGGCAAGCTGACACAGCGTACAGCTTCGCTTTGTGCAGACCTCGCGGTTGTACTTCCAAAGCACGTGCATCGGGCAGACAAGCCAGTGTTCGTGAGCCGTATAAAGCTTTATCGCTTTTCCGTAGCTCAGCGCCTTGATCCCGATCAACGACATGTTGTTGTAATGGATCACATCATAACTGTTTTCTTCGAGAGCTTTTTTAAGCTTGGCTTTAAAAAAAGGCACGCCGGTTTGCTGCGTTATCAGCGGCGAAAGCATACCTTTGCCGCTAATCAGCGGATGCACGGTAACGCGTTCGTGGTTCGGAAATTCGGCCGTCGGGTGTTTTCCGTTCATCAATAGAAAAGAATCCTGACAATAAAAAACATCTACCGAGTGTCCGCGGCGAGCCAGCTCATTAGACAATCGATAGATATGCATGCCGTCACCGCCGAAATTGTAGGGCGGGTAAAACGTCGACACCATGCAGAATTTTAGGGGCTTTTCCATCAAAGAAACGTTTATTGTCCTCCGAGTTCGTTGAAGATCGCAAGCGTGTCTTCCGCCGCTCGTTTCCAAAGAAAAGTCCGCGATCTTTCCAAACCTTCGGCTTTCATCTGCCTTCTCATTCCTTCGTCTGAAAGGACTGAGCGAATCACCGTGGCCATCTCATCGGATTTCGCAGGATCGAAAAAACGGCCAACCGGCCCGAGGACTTCAGGCAGCGATCCCGTCTTGCTCGCGGCGACCGGCGTTCCGCAAGCCATCGCTTCTATCGCTGGAAGCCCGAATCCTTCTTCCAATGACGGAAAGACCAGAAGCGTCGCGGCATTGTATAAATAGGCTAAGTCTTCGTCAGGAATAAACCCGGTGAAGACTACCTTATCGGCCAGTTCAAGGGCAGACACCTGTTTTTTAAGATTCGGATACGCCGAGAAAAAAGGGTCATCTTTATAGTCTCCGACCAGAACCAGCTTGAGCGGATTATCCGGTTCCGCATCAATGATTCGCTTGAATGCATCGATCAGCGTATTTAGATTTTTGTGCGGGCTGATTCCTCCAACATACAGCAAAAATCTTTCGTCAGGCCGAAGCCCATAATCGGCCAGCGTGGAAACGAAACCGTTGTTGGTCGGGAGCACTTTAAATACCGGGCGGGCAGCCTCCGGTATAATACGCAATCGGGATTCTGGTAACCGAAAGTATTCTATTATTTCCTCCTTTGAGTATTCGGAAACCGTCGCGATCAAATCTGCTTGTTTGATCGCGATTTTCTGCTTCAATTTCCAAAAAAACTTCGATTTCGCATTCGGAAAAATGAGTTCCGGGTGATGGTCCGCAATCACATCGTGCAGCGTAAGCAAAATTTTGGTCCGATTTAGAATCGGAAAATAGGAATAAACCGCCGGGAAGAAAAAAACATCAATATCGTGTTTAAAAACCTCGCGGCTCATCGACCAAAGATCCGCGATTGAACGGCGTCCGTCAGCCGCCGCTGCTTTCACCTGCGAAAATTCGGTTTTCGCTACAATCGTCCTGACGCGCGAGGGTATATCTTCAATATCGTCGGTCTTACTGTCGATAAAAAAAAGATATTCGTTAGACTTGTCGATCTCCAAAAGGGCTTCGAGAAGCTCGCGGGTAAATCGCCCAAAACCGCGCCTGTTCCCCCAGCAACATGCATCAATTCCAATTTGCATAGAGGTCTAAGAAGGGCGCCCATACCGGCAGAGAGCGAATCCAAGCGAAATTAATGCCACGGTTTGTGTGGACGCACCAAATTGAACGCCTTAATAAATCAACTTCAGAAGAGGTTTGCGATGCTGTCGAATTTTACTTAGAGAGTTCTTTGAAAAACCTATTTTATCAATCCTGATCGAATCCTTTTCTTCCTTCTTGTTCATCTTATTCAGTGGTATCTCTCTTTTTACCACCGAAAAAGGGGAACAAGATCGGAGCATTTCGACACATTTCAATTTCCGTCAAGAAAAGAAAGTTAGTTAGATAGGTTTTTCAAAGGACTCTTAAAAGGTATAAGACCGTTACCGAGGTATTTTGCGGGAAATCACCCAGTTATATATCCATGCGATGAAAAGGCCGGCCAGGTAGCCAATAACGAAGACGTACGCCGCCCCGATCAGGCTTCCGACAAATGTCACCGAGTAGCCGATCAAAAATTGATCGAGCAAGCCCATGTGCGGGCCGACAACTTCGCCGCCCTTGAGAACCAGCCAGTTCGTAGCCGAAAAGATTATCAGGGCACCGATGGTCGCAAGGACGAATCCCAATATATGGCCATTCAGCCTCAAAACCGCCCGCCGTATGATCTCTTCGTCCGAAATGGACGGTTTGTTCTCGGAATAATCGAGCTGCTGCTGATATGACGAGTTTACATTTTCCTGTGTCGGCATCGTTCTAGGAAATTCGCTTTGGTATTAGTGGCTGCGTCGAACCTAAAAGAGCGAGATCGCCGTCGTCCTGCTCTTTCATTTCTTCATGATATTCATTATCCACATTTACACCCCAAACGTCATAATTTGCTCCAAGAATATTTTTTACCGAAAGCATCGCGGTCAGCATGGAATGATCCTGATTGTTGTACTTATGCATGCCGTTTCTTCCGACAAGATATAAATTTGGCATTCCGGCCAAAAACTCCCGGATCGTTTCAACGGCTTCTGCGTAAACTCCGTCATAAACAGGATAAGCCTTAGGCATCCTTACGACCGCACCGTCTTCGACGTCGTTAGGATCGACCAGGCCGAGAATGCCCAGCTCCTTGGCGCCAAGCTCGATAAGGTCTTTGTCGCTCATCGTCCACAAGCCATCACCCTCAAAACAAAAATACTCCAAACCTAAACAAGTTTTGTCCGGGTCCGGCACCATGCTGGGGCTCCAGTTTTTAAAGTTCTGAATTCGCCCGACCTTTACGTCAGGATCGTGAATGTATATCCAGTTATCCTGGAAGAGGTCGGCTTTATTGATTATCAGCGAAACGGTCAAAAAGTCTCGATAGCCTAGTTTATCCGCCGCCTCGCGCACCTCTTCCGGTGGTGCGGGTTCCATTTTTCTCACCAATTCCTGAATCGGCATGCTGCTGATAAAGTCAGAGCCCGAAACGACTTCGCGCTTACCGTCAACATCAATTTCGAGCGCGGTTATTTTCCCCTGTTTCCAGATTATCTTCTCGACGCCTGACTGCATCTTCAGTTCGCTTCCCCGCGTCTGAATATCCTCGGCAACCATCTCCCACATCATTCCGGGCCCTTTCTCCGGATAGTCAAATGCGTCAATAAGAGTTTTTATAATCTCGCCTTTTTCCTTTACCTGGCTCGCCAACAGCGCGTTCTTGATCGTTGCTATCAGCGACAGGCCCTTGATTCGCTGGGCGGCCCAATCAGCTGATATCTCACTGCACGGCATTCCCCACACCTTCTCGGTATATGTTTTAAAAAAGGTGTTATATAGCCGTTTTCCGAAACGATTGCTTATCCAGTCTTCAAACGAAGCCTCCTCTTTGATCGGAAAAACCTGGGCTTTTGCGTAACTGCCGACCATCATGAAGCAGTTCCACAGACCTAAACCTAAAAGAGCGTTGGTTGCCTTTAACGGGTAAAAAAAGAACTTTTTGTTGTAGTAAATGCGTGAGAGCCGCGAGCGGCGAAGGAACCCCTTTTCTCCGAGCACCTCGCGCCACATGTCGTCTACCGCTTTTACCTTCGTAAAAAAGCGGTGACCGCCGATATCGAATAGATATCCTTTATAGTTAACGGTCCGTGAAATACCCCCGACAACGTCGTCTTTTTCCAGAACGACTGACGCAACGCCTTCTTTACAAAGCTGGTATGCAGCCGTCAGTCCGGCAGGCCCCGCTCCGATAATGACTACTTTTTTACTATTCTTATCGCTCATCATCTTTGGCAATTTACGGATTATCGATATAGTCGTTAACGGCCGACATACTGCCTCGAAGCTTCAAGATATGCAGATATATCGTGACAACAAAATTTCTGACAAATGCTATCAACCATCCGATAACAAACCCCGCCATAAGGCCGTATACCATGCCTACCAAACTGCCGGTAAACGAAACCTCGTAACCAATAAAGAACTGGCCGAGGAGCGCTAAATTAGGCCCGATCACATCGCCGCCCTTGTAAAGTAGAAAATTGGTTGCCAGGAAGGTTGCCAGCCCGAAAAGCAGTCCGATTGAGATACCAAGCGCCTTTCCGTCCAATTTAGCGAGTGACTGGACAATAAGTTTTTCGGCCGTGTCGGAATTCTGGTTACTGCCTGTTGTTGTATCGTGACTAATTGCCATTTCGAATTACCTTCACCGTGGGATAAATTACAGTCTTAACTATTGTTCAATAGGCTTAAATCTTCGGATTTCCCTGATCCAGATGGCTAAACGCTTCAGCCGTCTGCAACACCGCGCCGAATAACGTTTCTTCTCTGGCGAATCTGCGCACGGTAATTAACTAGTAGTCAAACAGTCTTGATTACCAATTACCCGATAAGGGAAGTCCGAATTGAGACAATCTAAATCAAATTTCTAACGTCAATTCTTGAAAACCCACTTATTGCCAGGGTCTTAATAAGTTCGGTTGCGTCTTCCCGTGAAATCTCTGTTTAGAATTACCCTTAAATCTAGCCGCATTTGAGAGAAACTAAATCGAATAAAAAGAGAGTCTTTGCTAGCCCAAAACTTATTTTTTCACACGCAAGAGCTATCCAATTGTGCCTTGCGCGCGTGGCTCAAACGATTCATTCGTTCTATAGGTAATCGACGTAGGCTCTTTGCCAGCAGTCGTCTCTCGTTGATGCTTTCTCGTTTCCGAGCTAAGCCTTTCCCATTTTGTTGATCTCCCGGAGCGAGATTCCGCGTTTTATTATCAGGATCAATCCGATTGCCGTCCAAAAAAGGATTCGGCCCTTGCGGATGATCGCCAGGGTGACGCCGATGCCGACGCCCGCCGCGACCGTTTCCGCTACAAACTGGGCTCCGGCTTCGTCCACGCCGATGAGAAACGGCACGAGCTTAAAGAGGATTGTAATCAGACGGCTAACGGATTCAAGCAGAAATGCGTTCATCAGCGAAGCGTTTTCGCTGATTCGATTGAGGATAAACCAAACTTCAAACACGCCCAGCAAATGAAACGCGGCTTCGATCAAACATATCGGCAGAAAACGCCTGGGGTAGCGGCGATAAAATCCGTATATCAAATTCTCAAACAATCTGACCTCGGATCTGCCGTGTTCAAGCCATCGTATCGCGATCCCTTTTCGATAAAGCAATTCACACGTTTCACTTGCGAAATGCCATTGCCGCACGACCATCACAATACCCGTAACAAGCAGCACCAAAAGCGCAACGATCAGTACGTCAATCGATATTGCCCAGCCCTCTTCCAGCGGAAAGTTCCGCAAAAACGTAGATGCGCCGAGCATTAGAAAAACACTTGTCGTAAAGCTGTAAAAAAGATTTTCAGTTGCAATTGACGACAGTCCGACAACCAAAGGAACGCGATGCCGGACGGCCACGGCTTTGGATGTGCCGCTAACCAAAATGCCGAGCGGAATCATGCTGCTCATTGCCTCGCCAATTATGACGGCGGGAACCGTGTCACGAAGGCTCAAGGAGTATGGTTCATAAACCGAAAGCTTCCACGCCGTCCCGCGCATGACAATGCGGGCAAAATAGATCAGCAAAATGATCGTAAAACCGACAACTCCGAATTTATCGATGTTTTTGAGGATCTCGGCAACGCCAACCGAATAGACAAAGTACAGGAATAAGGCGATGCCGCCGAGGGTCAAAACGACGCCCAAAACTTTAAGCCGGTTAAAATGTTTTGTGGATATTCGTTGAGGTTTAATGCCTGTGTTTTCTACGGTTGGTTCCAAACTCACTGCTTTTGCCTTTGCCCTGCGGCTTGATTATGATGGTATTTTATCTATCTAGAATAACAAAATAGTATAGGAATATAATTATGAGCACTGCAGCCGGACACGCATTATCCAATAGCGGATTGACGGTTTTATCGGAAGAAGAGGAACTGTTTCGCGCCTCCGTCCGTGAATTTGCCGAGGGCGAGGTCCGCCCGCGCGTCGAAGCTATGGAGCATGCATCGAAACTCGACCCGGAATTAATCAAACAATGTTTCGAACTGGGCCTGATGGCAATCGAATCGCCTGAGGAATACGGCGGCGCAGGTTCGACTATCTTCAACGCCATTCTCGCGATCGAAGAACTTGCCCGCGTCGATGCCAGCGTGTCCGTATTTGTCGATGTCCACAATACGCTCGTCACAAACGCGTTTATGCGATGGGCGAGCGACGAGCAGAAAAAGAAATACATGCCACAGTTGGCGTCGGGCAAAGTCGGTGCGTACGCCTTGTCCGAGGCCGCTTCGGGCTCGGATGCATTTGCATTGAAAACGCGTGCGGTCGATAAAGGCGATCACTATGAACTGAACGGCCAGAAACTCTGGATCACAAACGGTAACGAAGCCGAGATCTTCGTACTATTTGCGACCGTCGATCCCGAAGCCGGATACAAAGGGATCACGGCCTTCATCGTAGAAAAAGGTTTCGAAGGTTTCAGTGTAGGCAAGAAAGAAGACAAACTCGGTATCCGCGCTTCGTCAACGACTGAGCTTATTCTCGATAACTGCAAAGTGCCGAAAGAGAACGTCTTAGGCGACGTCGGTAAAGGTTACAAGGTTTCTATCGAAACCCTCAACGAAGGCCGCATCGGCATCGGCGCCCAAATGCTCGGCATCGCCCAGGGCGCTTACGAAGCGGCTCTCAAATACACGCAGGAACGCGAGCAATTCGGCCAGCCGATCAATAATTTCCAGGCCGTCCAGTTCCAACTCGCCGAAATGGCCGTCGAGATAGAAGCGACCCGCCTGCTTGTATACAACGCCGCCCGCCTCAAAGACGCCGGCAAACCGTTCCTAAAAGAAGCCGCAATGGCCAAACTATATTCCTCCCGCTGCGCCGAGGCCGTCTCGTCCAAAGCCATCGAACTCTACGGCGGCTACGGCTATGTTAAAGATTACCCGGTAGAAAAATACTGGCGTGACAGCAAGATCGGCTCTATCTACGAAGGCACCTCGAACATGCAGCTTCAGACGATTGCGAAGCTTATAATGAAATAGTCAGAACCGGGAACGGTAGCGACTGGGCTCCACCCGACAATTATGACCGCCGAAGAAATCACACAATACTTGACCGAGCTAAACGACGAGCTTCGCCTGATGGACATAAAGGGCGAAGTTTCGCTTTATGGCGGAGCCGTTATGTGCCTGGTGTATGACGCGCGGCCTGCGACGAAAGACGTGGATGCGATCTTTAAGCCAACTGCGGAGATTCGCAAAGCGATTGTAAGCATAGCTCATCGCCACGGTTTGAATGAAAATTGGTTCAACGATGCCGTCAAGGGATATTGGGCGGAACATAAAGAACAAGTATTGTTCGATCTTCCTAATTTGACGGTTTTTGTGCCGGAACCGGATTATCTTCTTGCCATGAAGTCTATTGCAGCCAGAGACCCGTCATTCGACCGCGATGATGTTAGAACGCTTATCAAAGTTCTGGGCCTTACTAAAGCTGAAGATGTTTTCTCAATCATTGAAAAGTATTATCCTAAAAACCAGATCAAACCAGCTACTCAGTATTTCATAGAGGAAATCTTTGAGGAATGATAACCGCCCTTCAAACTAAAGAAGAAATGGAGCGAGATCCGAAGTGGTGGAAAATTCCCCTTATGGATTTTGTGGATGATTTCCGTTACCACAAAGATCTGGCCGCAATAGCTGATCCTTTCGATTTGAGCGATGAACGCAAGGACGCTGTGTTGGCCAGCGTCATCGAAACTCTCTGCGACGAACTTGGCATCTCGATTCCGAGCTGGCTGGCGAAGGTCCCCCCGTGCCGGGAGCCGTACTTTATGTCCGGTATGGAAAGTCTAAAGGCCATTAGTTTGGTAGAGACACCGGTACGTTTTCGGCTCCGAAAGATTTTTGTGTTGGAGAATGTTTTGCATCGTGTCTGAACAAATAATAATTCGCCAAGCCTCACTTGCCGATGCAAAACCGCTGACCGATCTCGCCTACACGACATTCCCGGATAGGTTTGCATTTACTTTGTGAACGAGTATTTTGACCGGATAGATTATTCTCTGTGATAAGATTGCGTTATGCAGACCATCGAGGTAACAATTTTAGAGCCAAAAGCCGAAGCGATGCTCGACGAAATGGAAAGCAATAAGCTGATAAAGCTTTCAAAAGCCGAAAAGAACGGCAATGAAAAAAAGCCGCTACAGTTCGGAAGCATGAAGGGTTTGGTTTTATACATTTCAGATGACTTCGACGAACCACTGGAAGATTTTGAGGAATACATGTAATGCGTATTTTAATCGATACGCACATCCTGATTTGGCTTCTGAATGGTGATTTTCAGTTGTCAATTGATCGGCGGGAAAAATTAGTCGATCCCGCTAATCGAGTTATTATCAGCATTGCCAGCTTTTGGGAAATAGCGATCAAGTCGAGCCGGGGAAAGTTGTCGCTCGCAAAATCAATCGAAGATATTTTCTCAGAGATTGATCGCACAAGCAGTACAATTTTGTCTATAGAGCCAGAGCATACCTTACAAGTTTCCAGACTTCCTTTTCATCATAAAGATCCTTTCGACCGGATGATCATCGCTCAGGCAATGGTGGAAGGCGTCCCGCTCATGAGCACGGATCACGATTTTATTGCTTATGGAGTGGACTTGCTGTGATTTTAATACGCCAGGCCACCATCGAAGACGCGAAACCGCTCACCGATCTTGCCTACACGACATTCTGGGATGCATTTGCCGCTCATCCGAAAAATGCGCCGGACGATCTGAATCACTACATGCGGCAGGCGTTCAATGTCGAACAGATCACCGCTGAACTTGCCGATGAAACGAACATTTTTCTGTTGGCCGAGATTGACGGTGAGCTTGCCGGTTATTCAAAACTCATTCTCGATAACATCGAACCAGGCATCACCGCGATGCAGCCGGTCGAGCTTTCGCGGCTTTATTCGCAGCAAAAATTTCTCGGCAAAGGTGTCGGCCAAACACTGATGGACGCCTGCTTTGAACGAGCCAAGAACGACGGCCGCGACGTAATGTGGCTGGGCGTCTGGGAATACAACCCCCGTGCGCAAAGGTTTTACGAAAAGAATGGCTTTCGGGTTGTTGGCAGCCACACTTTCCAACTCGGCTCCGATCCGCAGACCGATCTGTTGATGCAAAGGGAGATGCAGTAAAATGAAAAAAACGCTCCGAATCTTGACTGGTTTTACAATAGGACTTTTCCTGACAGCGATTGTGATTCCTCTTATAAGCTTTCCTTACGCAGAAACAACTAAAGACCCCGACCTAATCGCGGGTGTTGCGTGGTTCATTGCAATTGGAGTGTTGCTCTTGGCAATAGTATTCGCTTTCGTTACGGTAGGAACGTGGCTACACATAATAAATCGGCGAAAAATGCCTGTTACGATTCTTGACTCACAGTTCGAATCCGACAAATCGCAGTTCTAAGCTAAAATCCTTGTCATGCACTCATAGATGAACTATCATTGCATTTATGAGATGCATAACTAATCCACCTAACCCCTACAACCGTTACTCCGCCGAATACGTA
>JANNGV010000260.1:0-2942 GCA_031404055.1 Chloracidobacterium sp. | reverse complement strand
CTTGCGGGCCTGATGCAGCCAGACCGTTATCGAAAGCAGCGTCAACGCCGCAAGCAATTGATTCGAAGCGCCGAAAAGCGTCCAGAAATCGAGGTACGAGCCGGGTTTGGCGAAAAAGATAAGCACGAATGGTATTGCTACGGTTCCAAGCGTGCCGACTATTGCACCGACGCGGCCTGAAATTCCGCAAAGCTCCTGAACGATGTAACGGCCTAGCCGCATGGAAACATCGAGTGTATCGAACACAAACGTCGAAAACGCCATCGCGCCGAACGTGATCGCAAACTGAAGATTGTCCCTGCCGACAAGCAGAGTCAGGAAATTGCCTATGCCGTTGCCGTAGATCTTGCCGGCCGAGAGATTTTTCCCATCCGGGCCGACGAGCATATCACCGGCAGCGATCATAACTGTTACAAGGGCGATAAATGCAACAAACCCTTCAGCAAGCATCGCTCCATAACCGACCGGGCGAGTGTGAGATTCTTTGTCGATCTGTTTTGATGTCGTGCCGGAACATACAAGTCCGTGAAAGCCGGAACACGCACCGCAGGCGATGGTGACGAATAAAAACGGAAAGAGCATTCCCGTCATGCCGCCTACATCAAACGATTTGAAGGCGGGCTGCTGGATCGAATATCCGCCAAAGAAAATGCCGATGACGCCGACCGCTATGGCCGTGTAAAGCACAAATCCCCCTAGATAACCTCGCGGCTGCAGCAATGCCCAAACGGGCACGAGCGATGCGACAATGCAGAAGATCAGGATCATCACCGACCAGCTTAAATGTCCAAAAGCGAAGACGTAAGAGAACTGTGTTCCTAGGTATGAAAGGGCAAATGTAGCCGGAACAAAGATGATCGTAACGAGCCAGAGCGGCGGATTCAGGTATTTTTGAACAAGGCCGAGCACCATAGAAAGAAGCAGGTAGGCGACGCTTGCGAACGCCACGGCTCCGCCGGGATTAAAGCGACTCTCTCCGGCTAAAGCATCGTCACCCGAAACGAATGTACCAGCGGTGATATCGGTAAACGCGACGATCACATAAATAAGAGCAATCCAGATAAACGCCATCATCGCCCGGCCCGCACCGGTGCCAAGCTTCTCTTTCGTTATCTCCGCGATGCTTTGCGCCCCGTGCCGGACCGATGACGCTAAAGCCGAAAAATCGTGCACCGCTCCGATCAAAACAACTCCTAACGCTATCCAAACCAAACATGGCAGCCAACCAAACGCTACACACGCAATGATCGGGCCCGCGATCGGCCCTGCTGCCGCAATCGCCGAAAAATGCTGGCCAAAAAGATAAAATCTCGCCGCCGGAACAAAATCCTCACCGTCGTTAACGGTATTCGCGGGCGTTTCGCGCGAATCGTCCAGTTTGAATTGCCTGGCGATCCAACGGCCGTATGCGAAATAGCCAAATACCAGCCAGGCAAGAAATCCGATTGCCAGAAGTGTCAGCATATGTTCTTCGATTTTATCGAGACAAATGACAAGAGTTGGACAGACAAATTTACGACATTCGACGCGCTATTATCAACCGATCCCCGCAATCTTGACAAAAATATTAGGAATACATATCCTTTCTCCAGCATTTAATTGCAAGGGGAGTAGATAGCCTCCGTGGTCCGATGAAGCCGTCAATACGAGCGTTCCGTGTAACGTTCCGGCCCATTGGCAAAAGTATCGAGACCTTGCGCGACACCCGTTGTCCGCGCGAGGTTTTTCTTTTGCGGACGTGAATTTGACTCGAAAAGGAGATTTCACGTAATGATTCTATTTCCCTTTGACGAATATTGGTGGCTTTACGCGGCATTCACGCTATTTGTTTTACTGATGCTTGCACTTGATCTGGGTGTTTTTCATCGAAAGGAGCATGCAGTGTCCTTCAGGGAAGCCGCTGCATGGAGCGGCGTCTGGGTTTCCCTAGCTCTAATTTTCAACCTGCTTTTTTATTTCTACGCACTCTGGAAGTTTCCTCAGGATCAGCGTCTGATGAGCGTTCCGGGGTTCGACCCTAATTTATCCGCATGGAATTCGGCTCTCGAATTTCTAACCGGATACGTCGTCGAGAAATCACTTTCCGTCGATAACATATTCGTATTCGTGATGGTGTTCGCTTATTTTGCGATACCACCGCTTTATCAGCATCGCGTATTGTTTTACGGGATTATCGGAGCCCTTATCTTCCGCGCCGTCTTTATCGGAGCCGGATCGTGGCTGATGCAATTTCATTGGGTAATCTATCTTTTCGGGGCTTTCCTTATAGTAACCGGAATAAAGATGATGTTCGTGCCGGAAAAGGACATTGAGCCGGAAAAGAATCTGCTAATACGTGCGTTCAAACGATTCATGCCGGTGACACCAAAACTGCACGGAAAACGTTTCTTTATCAGGGAAGGCGGCCGTCTTCACGCCACTCCGCTCTTTATAGCACTTCTTTTCCTTGAACTGACTGACGTTATCTTCGCTGTCGATTCCGTACCGGCGATATTTGCCATTACCGCCGAGCCGCTGATCGTTTTCACTTCAAATATCTTCGCGATTCTGGGACTGCGCTCGATGTATTTCATGCTTGCCGGAGCTATCGATAAATTCCATTTTCTAAAATATGGTCTGGCTATAGTTCTGATTTTTGTCGGGTTAAAGATGGTATGGCTGAATGATCTTTTCGACGGAAAATTTCCAATAGCGTGGTCGCTGGGCTTTATTATATTGACTATCGCGGTTTCCACCGCTGCGTCACTTGTATTTCCAAAGCAGATCGACATCGAATAGATTCGCGGTATTCCGATCTGTGATAATCTGGGAAATATTATGGAACAAATTAGGTCATTACAAGAAACCTATTCACCCAACGGTATCTGCTTCGGCTGCGGGCCAGCCAACGCGCAGGGTCTGCGCATTCAGGCGCTCGGAGACCACGCGCAGCGCGTCATCCA
>JANNGV010000259.1:0-5190 GCA_031404055.1 Chloracidobacterium sp. | reverse complement strand
GAAAAATGATCCCGAACCGGCCTCTCAGCGGAGCCGTGATCAACCCTGGCCGCGTCGTCGCTCCGACCAGCGTAAACTTTGGCAATTCAAGCTTTATCGACCTGGCCGCCGTCCCTTGGCCGATCATTATGTCGAGATTGTAATCCTCCATCGCCGGATAAAGGATTTCCTCAATCGCCGGGTTCAAACGGTGGATCTCGTCAATAAAAAGCACGTCGCCTTCTTCGAGATTTGTTAGTATCGCCGCCAGATCGCCAGCCTTTTCGATAATCGGCCCGGCCGTCGATTTCAAGGACGCCCCCATTTCATTCGCAACGATATTCGAAAGCGTCGTCTTGCCGAGTCCGGGAGGCCCCGTCAGCAGAATATGGTCCAAAGCCTCACGCCGCTTCAGCGCCGCCTTCATAAACACGCGCAGGTTGTCTTTGACCTTCTTCTGGCCGATGTACTCAGCCAACTGCGCAGGCCGAAGCGTCGCCTCGAAGCGCTTTTCTTCAGGCGAAAGATCCTCGTCCTTGATGCTGATTACCGCGGTGTCTGTCATTCGAGAAACTTCTCTCTGCGTCCCCCGCGATCTCTGTGTTAAAAAAAGAAAAATTTAACGCAGAGATCGCGGAGTATGTAGAGGAATCTTGACCATTAATTCATTAAAGCAGCAAGCCCTTGTTATACAACGCCAAAATATCCATCGAAAAAGCCACTGTGCAATGCAGGATTAATCCCAGCCAAAGACTGCCGTTTTTATAACTCAGCCACCCAAGAAAGATCCCTGCGACAATAGCGGAAAACGTCTCCGCGGGCGGTTTGCCTAAGTGTATCATGCAATATGGCACGGTCATCACAAAGATCGAATACAGGCCGAGCGAGCGTTTCAGGCTGTGCACCAGAAACCCGCGAAAGAAAAACTCAAGCCCGAAAAACTGTACAAAGTATATCAGTTCCCAAACAAGCAACGTCCGCCCGATATATGAATCGCCATTGTATATCCGCAGGAACGGATATTTCTCTGCAAAGCCCGATGTCAGCGACATCAGATAAACCAGCGGCAGCATAACGGCTATGCATGTGGCCAGCAGTTTCCAGAAGCCCGGCTCGATGCCGAATTTAAGGCCGAAATCGGTAAGATTTGCCTTCCAGGCTACTTTAATTATCAACGCGGGAATGACGAAATAAAAGATCGTCACTATCCCAACCCACCAACCAAGTGCCGACAGATTATTCTCAGGTGAATATGCAATCCATTGCCCGAATTCCTCCAGCCATGTTCCCTTCAGAAAAGCAGCGACACTGTCCTGATTTTTCAAATAATAAATGCAGGTCAGCCCAAATGCAGTGTAAACCAAAGCCAGAACTGCTCGCCGATCAAGTTTTGAAACGTCCTGCTTTATGTGATCTAAGATCTCGATCATTCATTCTCTTATTTTCTTGTTCTTCTTGTTCGTCCCGTTCGTCCTCTTCCATGGTTCGCCCTTGTCCTTTTATAACCTGAGCTTCCTCGGATGAAATCGGACCACGGAATAAGAGGAATAAGAATACAAGAGGAACAAAAATGACAAGAAGAAAAAACTATTTCGCTAACCGCTGTAATGCCGCTCTCAACAGCTTCTGCACATTCATTTCGGTGCCGTCCTGTCTCGCCTGCTGCAAAGCTTTTTCGGCTGCATTCTTCTGATAGCCAAGATTTACGAGGGCCGACAGGGCATCGTCCAAAACTCCATCCGCGCCAATCGCCGCACCGGCTGCCATTGATGTCCCGGCCGGAACTCCAGAAGCCAGATGATCTACCTTGTCGCGAAGCTCGATAACAAGCCGTTCGGCCGTCTTTTTTCCGACGCCCGGAATTGCGGTAAGCCGGGCAATGTTATCGGTCCGGATGGCCGCTATAATCTCGTCCGCGTTCATCCCCGACAGCATCGTAATGCCTGATTTTGCACCGATTCCCTGGACCGAGATCAACTTCAGATACAACTCGCGTTCGCGTATCGTGCGAAAGCCGAATAGCTGTATCGCGTCTTCGCGAACATAAGTATAAATGCGCAGCTGCACGCCAGAGCCCACCTCTCCGATATCGTAAAACGTGGACAGCGGTATCGTAACCTCGTAACCAACGCCCCCAACATCCAATATCACGGTATTCGCGTGCTTTTCGAGCAGTTTTCCGGAAAGGAATGCTATCATCGTTTCACACTTGAAACGCAAATTGTAATGCATAAATCGTTCAGGGGCAACGGAGTAGATCGCTTTCCGCATCAACTCTATCGGATTGCCAACCAATATTATTTCGCCCCCGATCGACTTTAAAATAGCGAGGCTGAAAAAAATAACGCCTTTGCCGCAAAAAAGCTTTGCGGCTTTCGTCAAAAGATATAAAATAGAAGTGGTGGCAATGGCGGTTTTTGCGGAGGGCTTGTTCGATTAATTGGATGGGCCGGTAATAACGAAATATTTCGAGGATTTTGAAACCGATTTCGAAAATTCGCCGTATGCAATATTAGAAGCTTTCAAGAGGTAAATTACATGATGTATAAAGGAATTTTTAAGAGAATTGTACCGTTTTTCTTGACGTTCGCCGCCGGGCTTTTTATCGCAAGCTTTTTTGTTACGATCGCGACACCGAATTTCAATTTCCGTCGCGGGTCGAATAAATACAGGGAAGTACAGCGTCTGCGGACCGAGAATCAGGAACTAAAGCGTACAAATTGCGAGCTTCGCAAGCAGATGGAGGAACTTCGCAAGAATTCGTCAGAAGTTTCGGTTGATTATGTGCTGGGAGAACCGGTTTTGCCGGCCGACGCTCCTCCGCCACCGCTGAAGGCTCCACGACATCCGAGATTCGAAAGGTAAATTTCCTCAAAACTTAAGCCACAGGTTAACGCTGAATGAAGTGATGTGTTAATCTGTGGCTTCTTTGTTTATGGACGAATCCGAAGCACGAAAACTCATCTGCGAGATCGGCAAATTGCTTTACGACCGCAACTATGTCGTCGCATTTGACGGCAACGTCAGCATTCGTCTGGACGAAAACCGTGTGCTCGCTACGCCTACGATGACGTCGAAGGGCCGCATGACCGAAGACTGTCTTGCCGTCACCGACATGGACGGCAAACCGCTCACGGATAAAAAAGCTTCATCCGAGCTCGCGATGCATTTGCTGATATACAAAATGCGTCCCGATATTCACGCCGTTTGCCACGCTCACCCGCCGCACGGTACAGCCTTTGCCGTCGCCGGGTTCGCGATCGACAAACCGATCCTGTCCGAAGTCATCCTAACGCTCGGCTGCGTGCCGCTGACGGATTACGGAACACCATCGACCGACGAATTGACCGATGCTATGAAGCCATTTGTGCAGCATCACAACGCTCTGTTAATGGCCAATCACGGAGCGGTCGCCTACGGTAAACATCTCTGGGAAGCATTCGACCGGCTGGAAACTCTCGAGCATACGGCGAAGATCGCTATCCTCGCCAAGGCCCTCGGCGGTGCAAACGACCTGCCGGCAGATGCCATTGAAAAGCTTGTCAATATCCGTGAAAAAGCCGGCTTTCTGGGTGAATCGGCTCGTTGTCAATCGTGCGGATACCTGCACGACACAGGCATCGCCGGGTCGAATTGCGGCGTTGCAACATCGTCTAACGGAGCAAAAGTCGCCTTCACTCGCGAAGAGTTGATAGACCTTTTGAGCCAGGCGGCAAAATTGAGTTAGACTTAACAAGGCTTACGAAAAAACACAGTCAGAATTTCAGGAGCAAATCTACATGCAAGAAGCTTTAGGGATGGTCGAATGCAAGGGTCTGGTCGCTATGATCGAGGCTGCTGATGCGATGGTAAAGGCTGCAAACGTTCAACTTGTGGGTTATGAGAAAATAGGAGCCGGATTTGTAACGGCGATTGTACGAGGCGATGTCGCGGCTGTAAAAGCGGCTACTGACGCTGGCGCGGCGGCAGCCCGACGTGTCGGCGAGCTTATCAGCGTACACGTCATCCCGCGTCCTCATTCAAGCGTTGACGAACGCCTTCCGGTGGTGATGAAGGGCTAGTAAATCGTGAATAGTAAATAGTGAACAGAAAGAGTGTCTGCTTACGATTTACGATCAACGATTTGCGATTCGCTAAAGCAATGATAATCGGACGCATATTAGGTACGGTCGTATCGTCCCAAAAGGACGAGCGTCTTCTTGGCAAAAAGCTCTTGATCGTTAAGCCCGTTAATCTTGACGGTACCGATCAGAGTGGCTATGTTATTGCGGTTGACACGGTCGGAGCCGGATTTCACGAGCAGGTCATCGTCGTTGGCGGATCATCGGCTCGTTTGGCCGAAGGCAACAAGGATTGCCCTGTCGATTCAGCCATAATAGGCGTGATCGATACAATCGATTTTACAAGCGAATTGAACTAGTTCCGCTTTTATGCAGATCGCGCGCGTTATCGGCACAGTCGTTTCTACGATAAAAAACGAGTCTTTAGAAGGGCGAAAGTTTCTCATCGTCCAGACTCTCGACGCAACCCTGAACGCGAAGGGGAGCCCGATGATAGCACTCGACGCGGTTGGTGCGGGCGTCGGAGAATTGGTGTTCTGGTGTCGCGGCAAGGAGGCCTCATTCCCATTCAAACGCGATGAAACGCCGACCGATTGTACCGTTGTTGGCATAATCGATTCCGACGCTCACGTATTTAGTGGTAAATGATGAGTGGATTAGGAAAGGTAAGACTTTCTTTTATTAACCGTTCACCATTCACCATTCAACTTTAATATGCTTCTAGCCCGTGTCATCGGAAATATAGTTGCGACGCAAAAGAACCAGCGTTATGAAGGAACGAGCGCGATGCTTTGCCGTCAGATTACTCCAGAAGGCAAAGACATGGACTATACGTGTCGTATCGGTCCAGGCCGTCGTAGATCGTGCCGGTATTCGCGATGGTCGCGTCGTCGGCCAGGATCGTCGGCGAGGCCAGACCGTGGCGAAGGCCGGTCGCGTGGTCCTCTTGATCGTGGGCCGGCGTGATCTTGACCGCGCCGCTGCCGAAGTCGCGCTGGACCACATCGTCGGCGATGATCGGCACGTCGCGCTCGACGAAGGGGATCCGGACCCGCCGCCCGACCAGGGACTGATAGCGCGCATCGTCGGGAGGTACGGCCACGGCCGTATCGCCAAGGATGGTTTCCGGCCGGGTGGTCGCCACGGTGAT
>JANNGV010000258.1:0-3506 GCA_031404055.1 Chloracidobacterium sp. | reverse complement strand
GCCGGATTCGAGCACCGGCACCTTGCCAAACGGGTGGCGGGACAGGTGCTCTGCCGACTTGGGTTCGCCCGCCAGCACATTGAGCGGAACCTGCGTCGTAAATTATGAGGTTGGCCTTTATCGAGGATTAACAGACGAAGTTTTTGCCCCCAGGATAATTGCAAAACCCTGGCCGGTATATTATTCGGCTGGCAGAAAACTCGTGCCCGCGGGTCGATCAACAGTTGCCAGCCCATCCTCTTTAAGCGGGGCGTGTATTCAGCATCGCCAAAATTCGGATAATTTTTAGAATCCATCAGACCCGCTTCGCGTATCGCGTCAGACGGTACAAGCAGACAATTACCGACTATCGCTCCGACCTTCCACGGTTTTTCCGGAATTGTCCAGACAGTCTGGTTGTGCCAGTGGCGCCAGCCGCCAAGGAAGGTGTTCCATACCGGCGCGACCTGGAAAAGCCTGTGCGGTGTGTCCCAAAGCAATAATAGAGAGCCTACGACCGACCGCTCGTTCGCCTCGGCGGTTTCGACCATGAAGCGAAGAAAATCGGCGTCAAAGACTGCGTCGTCATTAATTGTCAGAATATATTTCGGATTGTGCTTGAGCGCGGCCCTGACGCCAACATTGGTGCCTTCGGTAAACCATAGATTTCCGTCGCCTGCAACGACCTCAACACCCGGAAATTCTTTGCGTATGGCTTCGCTCGTTCCGTCGGTCGAACCGTCATCGACGATTACGATGTGCACGTCCAAACCGTCCGATTCTATTTTTGCAAGACTTGCGAGACACTGCAGAGTGATGTCGCGCCGGTTGTGTACCGGCGCCACGATCTCAACGCGGATTAGAGATTCGTTCATCGGATACCTGTTTGAAGGCTGTCCGCTGGCTGTCCCCACCAAAGCTCCTTTAGGCGGGCTGAATTCGCTGCGTCGTTTTCGCTTAGGCCGATGCCGAGATAATTGATACCTGGCTCATTTTCAAGCCGTTCTCGCAACAGTCGCCAAAAATCGACGACGAGCACTTTCGACCAGTCGTTCTTGAAATCCGCCGCCGACAGCTTCTTAAATGCCGGGTCGGGCGTGGTGATAAGGACTGCTTCGGCTTGGCTCAGACATTCTTCGATCGAATCAAGAACAACAATATTGCGTCTGATATCTTCTAATGCCATCTCGTTCGACATCGGGTCGTACGCGACTACTCTGAGTCCATGTTTAGATAAGTGCTGAGCGATGTAAATGCCCTGCGATTCTTCGGTGACGTGTGAAAACGGTTTATAAGACAGACCGAGCACCGCAACCGTTCCGCCTTTTCGCACCATCGGCAAAAGCCGGTCGGCAACTTTTGCGGCGATCGACCTGTTCGCCGTGTCCGTTGTTTCCGCCAGACTCGCCTTTACGCCCAACTGTTTTGCGATAAACGATAACGCTACATTATCTCTCGGAAAACAAGGGCCGCCGTAACCTATCGAACCGGTCAAATATTTGCGGCCGATGCGTTCATCCATTCCTAAAGCCTTTGTGACGACATCGACGTTGCCGCCTGGAAGCTTTTCGCAGATCTCGGCAAGCATGTTTGCAAATGTGATCTTGGTGGTGACGAATGTGTTGACGGATATTTTTGTAAGCTCGGCGTTTTCAAGACTCATCCGGGCTGCCGGTGCTCCGTTTGTCATCACTGATTTGTAAACGTCTTCCAGTTGCTGTCCCGAGCGTTCGTCCAATTCGCCGATAAGCGTAAAGTCCGGATTCAGAAAATCGTTGATGATACTGCCGAGGGCAATAAACTCCGGGCTGTAGCACAAACCAAAATCCTTGCCCGCCTTTTTGCCTGATTCTTTTTCAAGGATCGGCAGGAGTGCCTGGCGCGTGGCGCCGGGCAGGACTGTGCTGGTCAAAACGACGTTGTGATAACTTCCCTTCTTGCCGATAGCTTTTCCAATCTCCTTGAACGCCCATTCCGCATATTGGAGCGAAAACGAGCCGCGGTCGTCGCTGGGCGTGGGGACAATGACGAATGAAATATCCGAGTTAAGAACAGCATCTTCGTGGCTCGCCGTCGCCCTGATCCGCTCTTTGTTTGCGGCGATCAGATCGCCAAGATTCGTTTCCTGAACCGGCGCCTGGCCCTGGTTTACGGCGTCGATGGTGCTTTGATTTACATCGACACCGATAACGTCCAACCCGCGGCTGGCAAAAGCCGCCGCCATACTTGCTCCCAATTTGCCCAAACCGATAACTGATACTTTGTTAAGCATGTAAAATTACTTCCTAAATTAATCCCTGAGTTCTTTTGATAAACCTATTAATCAATCCTGATCGAATCATTTTGTTCCTTCTTTGTTCATGTTGTTCCGTGGTGTGCCTTTTTTTGTTACCACCGAAAAAGAGTAACAAGCGCAAATAAGAGGAACAAAAACAAAGTATTCCGGTACATTTCAGCTTTTGCCAAAAAAGATAGTTTTCCAAAGAACGCTACTAGTAAATTGTCGCGGCGGATGTCGGCTTATGTTCGGCCAAAGATTGTCGAACCTGTTCCTCTATCCAATGATAGGTCGTTTTCAGTCCCTCTTCGAGGGATATCCGCGGTTCCCAGCCGAGGACCTGGCGAAGCTTGTCATTATCGGAGTTTCGACCGCGAACGCCCTGTGGCCCGTCGATGTGTTTCTTTGACAAAGTCACGCCGCTGATATCCGAGATAATGTCCGCAAGCTGATTGATCGTCACCATTCGGTCTTGGCCAAGGTTCAGCGGTTCGTGAAAATCGGATCGCATCAGCCGGTAAATGCCTTCGACACAGTCGTCGATATAGCAAAATGATCGTGTTTGCTCGCCGTCGCCCCAGATATCGATCTCCGTTTCGCCGGTAAGCTTAGCGTGAGCGATCTTTCGGCACATCGCGGCAGGTGCCTTTTCGCGTCCGCCTTCCCATGTTCCGCGCTCGCCGAAGATATTGTGAAAGCGCACGGTCCGCGTTTCGATGCCGTAATCTTCGCGGTAATGCATGCAAAGCCGCTCTGATACGAGCTTTTCCCAACCGTAAGCATCCTGCGGAAATGCGGGATATGCGTCGTCTTCTTTTAATGGACGGACATTCGCGTCTTCCTGAAGATGTTCGGGATAAATGCAGGCCGAACTGGTATATAAATAACGTTTTACACCGTTCTCGCGAGCCGCTTCGAGCGTGTGAAGATTAATAAGAGAATTATTGTAAAGGATCTGTGCGTGATGGGCCGAGATAAAGCCCATGCCGCCCATATCAGCCGCGAGCGCATAAACTTCGCTCACATCCGTCGTCGCCTTTACACAGTCTTCCCATCGACGCAGGTCCAATATTTGAAAGTCGTCCGCGTCAGTATCGCTGAATTCCGGATGCTTCAGATCGACGCCGCGAACCCAGTAGCCTTTATCTTTTAAGTAGGTTACAAGATGGCTTCCGATAAAGCCGCCCGCTCCGGTAACCAGAACCCTTGCTTGTTCAGTCATATTCCGTAAATGTGATTATTGAAAAAC
>JANNGV010000257.1:0-2321 GCA_031404055.1 Chloracidobacterium sp. | reverse complement strand
AGATGGCGGATGTCCTCGTCGCCGACATAGACGTTTATAAAATTTCGCAACTTGTCCTGCTCATTGTAAAGATGCTTTCGAAGCTCGCCGTGTGCGTCAGTCAGCTTTTGCAAAGCGTCGCCAGCCGTCACAGCCTGAACTTCGATCTCTGAATTCCCGCCCGCAAACTGCCGTAGCGGTGTTGGTATGACTATCGTAATTGACATAATTCATTTCCCCTTTTTCGGAATAACTGAAAAGTGATAACTGAAAACTGATATTTGAAGACAGGATTGCAGTTTTCAGTTATTACTTATCAGTTTTCAGTTATTCCGAAGCGTTTAAAACTTTTTCAATCTGCTCTTCGTTAAATCGTGACCGGTCATTCTCCATTTCCCACGAAAATACATCGACAACTTTTCCTTTGATCACCGACGCGATCACATATGACCAAACCGGCAATGCGTGATCGAGATCGTATTGCGAGGGCACGGCCGGCGATTCCGGATGCGAATGGTAATAGCCGACGACATCAAGGCTTTTCTCGCGTGCGTACCGTTCAGAGCGAAGTACATCTTTCGGCAGGATCAGAACACGATTGTGCCGTGCTTCTTCTTCGCGAGCATTCTCGAGCGGAAAGATTTCGGTTACGGTCTTTTTGCCGTCCGCCGCAAAATGGCCGATTAGCATACCGCCACATTCGTGCGGGTAATCGCGCTCGGCATGAGCGGTTATTTCTTCCAAACTCTTGCTATTTATGAAAATCATAATTTTGCTGCGGATTTACGTTGATATTGCGATAAATCAACAGTTAAACCGCTTCGCAATTCTTCAATCCGCGTCTCCCGCACAAATCCGCGGCAAATTTCTTCTTTTAGTGTCAAAGCCTGTTCAATATCGGCCAAAATGTCATTCACGTCCTCAATACCTACTGAAATGCGGATCAGGCCCTCAGTTATCCCGATAGCTACACGCTTTGCCGGCGAAAGCTCGCGGTGCGTCGCCGTTGCCGGATGAACGATGCCGGTAAACAGATCGCCTACGCTCGCCGCCCGCGTGCATAATTTTAAAGCGTTCAAAAATCCATAAGCCGCCTCGCGCGTGTCCTCCTTCAGCCGTATCGAAACAATCGCGCCGTACTCCGAACCGTGAAACGCGCGATCCAGAGCCTCGGCTTGCGTGTCCTCAAAAAACTTCGGGTAGATCACTTCATCGATCTGCGGCAGCTTTTGCAAATAACCTGCTAGCCTCTCGGCGTTCGCGCATTGCTTCTCCATTCTCAGACCCAGCGTCTTGATGCCTCTCAATATTGAATGTGCCTCCCACGGACTTAGCACGCCGCCGGCCAGCGTCAACGCACCCAACAAAGCCGGCTTGTCAAAATCTTCCTTCGCGATTACAACGCCGCCGGTTGCATCGGCATGTCCGCCGAGATATTTCGTCGCACTGTGTACGACAAAATCCGCTCCAAGATCGATCGGCCGGCAAAGATACGGTGTGGCAAACGTGTTGTCGGCGATCAATTTCGCACCAGTCGCGCGGGCAATCGCGGAACATTCCTCAATATCGCAGACCTTTAACAGCGGATTCGAAAGAGTCTCGCAAATAAGCACCGCCGGTTTAATCTCATACGCTTTTGCCCGCAAAGCCGCAACATCGGTAAAATCTTCGGTCACTGTTCTAACGCCAAACGCTCCGAAAACCGTATATAAAAGCTCAAGTGTCGAGCCGTAAAGATCACGCGACGCGAGCACAACCGAACCGGTCGTTAATTCACAGGCGAGCAAAGCCGCATGCAGCGCCGCCATTCCTGAGCCATAAGCAAATGCAAATTCGCCATGCTCGATCGCCGCCATCGCTTCTTCGAACGCTGCGACCGTCGGATTGCCGTAGCGGCTGTAGACAAAACCGCTAACATCACCCTCGACAATCCGGTCTACATCTTCCATCCGCTCGTAAATAAACGATGAAGATGCGTAGATCGGCGTCGAAGCCGGAACACCCGTGGGTGCGTGTCGCCGTTCGCCGGCGTGTACAAATTGAGTTGCTATCGATAAGTCGGTCATATTTTATTCTCCCGACAACCGCCAAAAAGAAAAAAGCCCTCGTGCTATTTAAAAGCACGAGAGCTTCTTATGAAATCTCTTTGCAGTTGTTTAGCAGTTTTTTTAGTGGAGCAAGTTAACCTTAAATCGCCACTGTCGTTGTTTTCTTTGATGAAAACTTTTCTAAAGAACTGGAGGCAGAATAAGGGACTTGGCAACGGCTTGTCAAGGGCTGTGCTAAAATAAGTGTTTCGCAAATTTGTGAGCCTCTATGATCGAAGAAAAGGTACTGATAAC